>NZ_CP179213.1:3300000-3514630 GCF_051201685.1 Luminiphilus sp. nBUS_07
GCTGGAAATGGGTTGGATTTATGCGAGCTTTATCTGGGGCTATGCGCTGTTTCAGTTGCCCGGAGGCATTGCAGGCAATCGATTTGGTCCTCGGCGCACATTACTGGTCGTGGGCCTGCTAGGTATTTTGGCCTCAGGACTGACCGGACTTTTACCAGGGCTCCTTTTTCAATCGACAACCGGAGTTATCGCGGTGCTGCTCTTGGTGCGATTTGTGATGGGGATAGCTCATGCCCCCATGTACCCGGTTCAAGCAGCCGTCGTAGAGCGCTGGTTTCCCGTGGGTCAGTGGGCGCTTCCCAACGCTGTTTCGAGCACTGGCCTCACTCTGGGTGCCGCGGCGGCACAGCCCCTGGTCGCCCTTGTGATGGTGTACTGGGGCTGGCGCGCCTCGTTCTATGTCTTCATCCCCCTAGGTTTAGGGCTCTTTGGTTTGTGGTGGTGGTACGCCCGTGACAATCCGGTTGAGCATCCAGCAATGGGTGAGGATGAACTGAAGGCCATTCAGGCCAACCGCAATGATTTGACTCAAGAGGTCGGATTTAGTGCCTGGAAGCAGCTGATTCGCAATCGCGAAACACTGCTTCTCGCCATGTCCTACTTTTCCCTTAACTACGTGTTCTACCTGTTCTTCACCTGGTTTTTTCACTACTTGGTGAAAGAACTGGGGTTCAGTATTCTCGAGACCGGGTTTCTCGCGGCCTTACCCTGGGTCACGGGAGCCTTTGTAGCCACACTGGGAGGCCTCACTTGCGACGCTTTGTGTCGACGAATAGGACCTCGCTTAGGTTGTCGTATTCCTGCCATGGTAGGCCTGATAGGCGCAGGCTGTTTGCTATACGCCGGCCTTTACTCCACCTCGCCTTACATGGCCGTCGCACTTCTGTCGCTATGCTTTGCCTCCACTCAGTTTGCCGAGGGCGCCTTTTGGTCGGCCCAAACCTTCGTTGCAGGCCCTTACACCGCACCCGCTTGCGGGTTGATGAATACTGGAGGTAATGCGGCGGGTATTGTCGTGGCGCCCCTCATGCCTTTTCTAGCACAGCACGTAGGGTGGGTCGTTGCACTTTCGACAGGCACCGCTGTGGCATTTTCGGGTGCACTACTTTGGCTGTTTGTTCGGGTCGATCGTCCTTTTGAGCCACAGGCTGTTTAGGCCATAAACTATGGCCGCATCGCCTTGGCCGTCGTCCTCGAGCGCCATGAACTCGGTACAAAAAGACCGTCGATGCCCTGCTTGTGACCTTAGAGCGCCCTGTTTACCATGGTGGGATCGCGCAACTACTGCGAACACCATCTAATCGCACTGACGGCACAAATAGTCAGTTAGGAGCCACCATGATTCCAAGGTTTCAAGCAGGTCAGGAACAACATAAGTGGCTTGATGCCCTACTTGAAGTCGGCGCTATTATTATCGAAAAGGTGGCAACCCCCGCCAGTATTGAAACCTTCAATCGTGATCTTCAGCCTGAATACGAACGCGTAGGTGCGGGGTTTCAAAACGACTTTAATGGGTACCGAACCCGCCGCGTTGGTGGCATCGCTGCGCATTCCCATGAATTTCAGACACTGTTTACCCATCCCGATGTTTTGTCACTGGCGAACGGGGTTTTAGGCCCTCGCTGCGAGACGATCCGTGTTGGCAGCACCACGGCCATCGAGATTTTACCCGGGGAAGATGCTCAGGTTATTCACGCCGACGACACCATTTACCCAAAAGAGTATCTCCCGTTTGAGGTCCAAATTTCAGCGCTTTGGGCGCTTGATGACTTCACTGAAGAAAATGGTGCAACCCGGGTTATTCCGGGGTCACACTACAACGGCCCCCATCCTGACGATGCTGAGCAGCCAAGCTTTTCCGCTGAAATGCCCCGTGGGTCAATCGTTGTTTATCTGGGATCAACCCTGCATGGCGGCGGTGCAAATCGCAGCGATAAACCGCGCAGAGCTTTGGTCAATACTTATGCCTTGGGCTGGCTGCGACAGGAAGAAAATCAGTACCTGACGCTAAACAGCGACACCGTTTCCTCACAGCCCGACAACGTCAGAAGGCTTCTGGGCTTCCAAGTTCATGGACCCAACCTTGGCGTGTGGCCACAGGATCCAGACGGCAAGTGGTTTGAGTCCTAACCCCTCGATGGAGTCACCCTCTTTTGCACACCCTCCCTCGGGTGGCTCTGTCAATTGGCAGTCGCGCTACCAGCAGTACCTTAAATGGCCCATTTATAGCCTGCTGTTTTTAAATTTTCTCCTGTATGTGCTTGAGGACTCACGCACCTTGACGCGACAGGGTTACGAATCGATCTGGGACATCACCTCAGCCTATGCCAACTCTCTGGATGTGGCGGCCTGGTTTGGCTTACTGCTGGTCTTCGAGATTGAGACGTATTGGCAGCATATTTATGCGATCCGGCGCGTGCGTTGGCCCTTGAATCTGATGCGCTTGGCTTGCTTTGGAGTGCTAGTGCATACCCTGGTGGTTTACACCGGCGAATTCCTCAACGTCCTTGAACCCACAAAACTACTCTTAGCCGATGCATTTTGTGGCCAAACCAACGTTACGCTTTACGAGCTGCACAATCAGGTCTACACAACGTTAACCCCGAAAAGCTGCACCGAACGCTTAGCGTCGGGGGAATTGACGCTGTCATTTAACGCTACCACCATCATGACGGATCAGGGTTGGCGGATTGCACGTATTCAGGCACTGGTCTCACTCATTGAGTGCGCATCCTGGCTTGCAGCAGGTGCAGCCTTCGCGACTTCAGCTTTTTTAAAACGCCGGCAGACTGATACCGGCAGGCTCGCGACTTTAGTGCGTCATACCCCCCACGTCAGCTACTGTCTGATTGTTAGCTGTGCATTAACCTGGGGTTGGTATGGCAAATATCTCTACACCTACGACAGCCTGCTCTGGCTGGGTGGCTTTGCCATGATTGAGGCCAACCTATCGACTTGGCGACAACGCATTCAGCAGCTTTGGGGAAGGCAGCACCGCCAGTAACAACGCTGACCACCAATAGTTTTAAACGGCCTCAGAGAGGGTGTGCAGATACCAGTGAATAAACTGCTGTAACCCTTCTTCGAACTCGGTGTGATAGGGGCCGGGCTCGAAGAATCGTGAATTTACGCCCAGACTATTGCGCGTAATGATGTAGTCGTCTTCCAATGTCGTGTGGTGCCACAGCCAAGTCAGCTTCTCGAGATCATAGTCTTTACCCTCAACCGCATCGCCACGGACAAACCAAACCAGCTCCATATCGGTCTCGGTAAGGGAGCGCGGTAAAAAACGGTACAGCACGCAGTGGTCGGGATAGTTCAACATAAAACTCAGGGGGCCCATCTGGAAGTCACCCGCACCGCCGTCGTAATCTTTGAAGTGCCCCATGAGAGGCGCCACCGGCTGGCCATCCTGACTACCGGTTACAAAACCCTCGAACAAACCGTAGCGCATGGTATGCGCGCAGGTGCCAAAGTTATCGGCATCGAGGTAAATCTGGGTATGGGCTTGAGCGATACCCGCAATTCCCGTTTTGGCATCGGCATTTTCCAGCATCTTGGCCACGACTGGCGCCGACTTCTCTTCGAGATCCTTCAAGGTGTGCAGCCGCGCATATGCCCTATGGGAGGTTGCACAGTGATAACACTCTAGATAATTTTCCAGCGCGAGCTTCCAGTTAGCCTGAATACGATAAGTCTGCCGATGAGCCACCTTGGCGTTAGCTAAATCATAGGCGCCTAATGGAATGCGCATTTTGTCCAAGGACGCCACCAAGTCAGCGGCATTAGGGTCACAATTTATAAAGACCATACCCATGTATTCAACACAGCGAACGGCCTTCAAACCCAATTGAGTCTTATCGAAATCCGGCATGATGTGGGTTTCGCGGGCGGCTTTGAGCGAGCCATCTAAGTCATAGACCCAGCCATGATAGGGGCAGACAAAGGTCTTTCTATTACCTGTGGTCCCCTCACAAACTCGAGAACCGCGGTGCCGACAAATATTGTGCATCGCATTGATCGAGCCATCCGCTGTTCGCACCACGATAATTGCATCTTCACCCACTTCGAGAAGCTGATAGTCGCCTGTGTTCGGTATTTCGCTGGTATGCAGCGCATAAATCCAGCTTTTGAAGACCAAGTGTTCAAGTTCAAGCTCGTGCACAAGGTGCGAGCGATAAAAATAAGGATCGATTGCGTAATCGGGTCGCTCCTGTTCGGCAGCAAGCTTCTCACGCAGCTGATCGGTAGAGTCATCAACATGGGTGGCAATCACAGACATAATAGTTACCCTGGGCTCACTCCTTGCGGAGTGGCAACTTAGAAGGGAGGCGCCGGCGTTTGTCGCCGCCGCTTGGGATTGAACAATGGGCCGTCTATCACGCGGCATGGTGCAAGCATCCGCGTCCAGTGCAGCTCGCGCTGATAATAAATTTCGGCGGTCAACTCATCCCCAACAGCACCATGGGGCATCTCAAGTTGAGCGTAGGCAATATTAGATTTCACCGTAGGACACCAGGCAGCAGAGGTGACAGTGCCCACCACTTTATCGCCCTTCATAATAAAGGAGTGTTCCGCTGGCTTATTACCCTCGATGTCGAGCATGGCAAAGCGATAGCGCGAGCCTTTGGCTTTTTCGGCAAGTAGCGCTGAACGGCCATTAAACAGAGGCTTGGAAAAGTCGACCAGCCACTCGAGACCCAATTCAAAGGGGCTGCGCGTACGGCCATTGCGCACGACCTCTTCCGCGGGCACAAAGTCGACGTGGGCTTGAATAAATCCCGCTTCAATTCGGGCCATATCTAAAGCATAAGAGCCGATGGGTTTGATGAGGTATTCGCGACCGTGCTCAAATAACTGATCCCATAAGGCCTCAGCCTGAGCCGGCGCCACCCAAACTTCGTAACCCAAATCTCCCGTGAAGCCCGTGCGGCTCACCATCATTGGGGCGCCTTCAAAGGTAAAGTGGGCAATACCAAAAGGCTTAAGCTGATCCAATCCAGTGCAACCCAGCAGCGTCAAAATCGTGCACGACGTTGGGCCTTGCACCGCCAGCCCGGCGAGGTCTTCGCTCTCATTGGTAATCGTGACGTCAAAGCCCAGAGTGCACCAATTGAGCCAGTCGTCGGCGCGCTGGTATGAGCACAGCCTGAAATCTTGCTCACCCAAACGAAAGATCGTGCCATCGTCCATGACCTGCCCCGCATCATTGCACCACACTGCGTAGCCAACACGGTTGATCCCCAGCTTACTAACGTTGCGCGTCACCATGCGATTGAGGAACGCCTCGGCGTCGGGGCCGATAATTCGGTATTTATTCATGGGTGATAAATCAAAAACACCCGTGGTACTGCGAATCGCAAAGTATTCGAGCTCGACATCGAAGTAGGCATTGGGGGTTGTGTAACCCATCCAATTGCCCCAATCATTCATGTCACACATCGCCTCAACCCGCGAGTGAAACGGGGTGGGCAGGAGCATAATGTCCCGGCTTGAGGTAATCATGCGAAGGCTCCTTGCTTAATCATTTCCTTAGCCGCATTGCGACCCGGCAAGCCCATTAGGCTACCCCCCGGATGGGCGCCAGCACCGCATAAATACAAACCATCAATGGTGGTCTTGTACTGGGTGGAGCCGGGGAATGGTCGCATCATCAGCGCCTGATCAATCGACAGCTCACCGTGATGCCAGTTTCCTCCGGTCATGCCATAGGCAGCTTCAAAATCGGACGGGACCAGTAATTCCGAGGCAACAATCTGACCTTTAATACCCGGGGCATAAGCTGCCAATTGCTCAATGAGGTTATCGAGCACCGCTTGGCGCTGCGCCTCCCATCCGCCCTTAGGCGCATAGGGTAAGTAATGCACCAATGCCGTCAAAACATGTTGTCCACTCGGGGCAAGGCTGGGGTCTTCGATACTGGGAATACTGATATCAAATACCTGCTTGGGCCCGCACTCGGCGTACTTCATAGGGTTGAAGGCGCTTTCGATGGCATCCATGGTTGGTGCAATAACCAGTCGCTGAGACAGTGCGGCGGTATCAAGCCCCGAAAATGCCGGTAACTCTGATAACGCAAGGTGTAACTTGGCGGTACCGCTACGCGTTCTATATTGGGCTGCGCGTCGGGCCGTGCCCGTTTCAAGGTGCTGATAACCCAGCAGATCCCGGAACGTTGTGGTTGGGTCTGCGCTGGAAATCACAGCCTTGGCACGCAGGGTTGTACCGTCGGCCAAGGTGACACCACAAACACGATCGTCTTCTTTGACAATCGCCTCTACGGCACTGCCTAGGCGAACCGCCGCGCCGTGCTTCTCAGCGACCTTTTGCAGCGCATCGCCAAGGGCGCCCATACCACCCATCACCTGTACAACCCCCTTGGACTGCAGCTGATTACCCAGCGCGCGGTGCAAATAGGTGTAAACAGTATTGGGTGAACGCGGTCCCATATTAGTGCCGGTAATCGCATCCAGTGCCAGCGCCGCCTTCAGGCCTTCATGATCGAAATTCTCATTCATCACATCGTAGATATTGATCAACACAATGCGCATCAGGTCCTGCATGTTGGTCTTGCCCATGAGCTTTAGGCCCAAGCCCAGCTTCATCAGCGTCAGCCGGTCGGGCCAGTTTGCATCGACCAATTTGGGGGCACGGCCGCGATATAGCTTTAGCATCAGCTTGCCAAAAACATCCATTTGCTGACGAAACGCTTGAAAGGCCGCCTGATCTTTGGTGCCAATACCGGCACCCCGCAAAAAATCACCGTCGATACTCAAATGATCACCATCGGCTTGCAGTGCCACGGTGCGTTTTCGCGCACCCACTTTTAAACCTGCTGCCTCAAGCCCCAAATCTCGGACAATGGCATCGTCAAGCTGATACAGCCACTGCGCACAGTCGGACATGCGAAAGCCCGGGGCCACTTCCCGCGTGCTGGCACAGCCGCCGGCTTGATCCCTTGCATCCAAAATAAGGACGCGCTGCCCCGCCTTGGCTAGATAAGATCCACAGATCAATCCGTTGTGGCCGGCACCTATGATGATCGCATCGTAATCAGTCATCAGCATAGCCTCCGGGCACAGTGTTGGGTCGTTTGAGATCCATCAGGATTTCCCGAGCCGCATTGGCACCGGGCGCGGCCATCACGCCACCCCCGGGGTGAGTTCCGGAACTGCACATGTACATACCTTTAATAGGACCGCGGTATTGGGCATACCCCGGGAAGGGCCGGTTGAACAGCAATTGATCGAAGGTAAGCTCGCCCATGAAGATGTTGCCTTCGGTAAGACCTACTTCCGCTTCAATTTCTCGTGGCGTACGGGTCTCGCAGTGAAGAATAAGATCTTTAAAATTGGGACTGTACTTGGCAATTTGGTCAATCACTGACTTTTCAAAACCGTCTTTATCTTCGTCCGTCCAATCACGTCCCTCGACTTTGGGTGGCGCATACTGCACAAAGACCGACATCATGTGCTTGCCGGGCGGCGCCATCGTGGGATCGGTTAGCGACGGAATCATCATGTCCAAATAAGGATCCTTGGACCAAGTTCCATTTTTCCAATCGTCATAGGCGCGTTCTTGACGCTCAAGGGAATCACTAAAGTGAAGATCTCCGGCCATAAGCTTGCTGCGGGGATCGAGACCGTCAAAAATAGGCAGGCCATCAAGGGCAATATTCAGCTTGCCCGAGGAGCCTCTAATCTTGAAATTTTGGGCCTTTTGAATAACGTCATCGGGCAAATCTTTGGGGTTCGTAATATCGAGAAAGGTGCGCTTGGGATCGAGGTTGGAAACCACAATGTCGGCGTAATACTCGGTGCCATCCTTCAAAGCAACGCCCTTGGCCTGGCCGTCGCGCACGATAATTTCATCGACGTTGGCGTCACAAATAATCTCGCCCCCGTAAGAGAGAAAGGCCTTAGACAAGGCATCGGCCACTGCGCCCATGCCCCCTCGGGCAAAACCCCAGGCTCCGACATTACCGTCGACATCGCCCATGTAGTGGTGCAGTAGCACGTAGGCTGTGCCAGGAGAGTACACACCCAACGCCGTGCCAATAATGCCGCTACCGGCGAGGTGCGCTTTTAAAACATCGGTCTCGAAGTATTCGTTGAGATAATCGCCAACACTCGCCGTCCAGAACTTAATGGTATCGAGCAAACCCTCCTCGCCCATTGAGGTAAAGGATTTGGCGAACTCAATCAAATCGCGCAAATCCCGGAGTTTGAGCGAGGTGGGATCAGGAGCGGTCTTTAACAAATAGGGCCGGATGAGTTTAGTTTGGCGGCTGGTATCGGCCACGTACCGGTCGTAGGCGTTGGCATCGCGTTTCGAGTGACGTGCGATCTCGCGATAGTGGCGGTCGTGGTCACTGTAGCTGCCCAGGTGGTCGCCGTTTTGCATAAAGGTGGCGCCGCCCCCAAAAGGAACAACCTGCAATCCGTGGCGCGGCAACTCTAAGTCCCGGGTAATCTCAGGCCGCAGTAGGCTGGCAACGTAAGAACAGTTGGAGTAATACCAACCCTTGTGCAGCTCGCGACTCACTGTGGCGCCACCGATATAGGGATTGCGCTCTAATACGGCAACCTTGAGACCTGCTTTCGCGAGGTAGGCGCCATTGGTCAGACCATTATGGCCGGCACCAATAACAATTGCGTCGTACTGGTTCAAGGCATTCTCCGTCCTACAGATGTTGGTACAGAGTCTGCCACGGTCGTCTTTGGCCGTCTAGTATGAATGAACGTTCATTTATAGATTGCGATTTAGTGTGATGTTGTTAGAGTTGAAGTGCATTCAGGCCACGCGATAAGTTTGTCCATTGACATCAGCTTCCCCACCTACAGCACCGATACCAACCGAAAAGAAGCGGCGGCAAATACGTTCACGTTCGGAACGACGCCTACAGTTAA
Organism: Luminiphilus sp. nBUS_07; assembly: GCF_051201685.1. Lineage (GTDB taxonomy): Bacteria > Pseudomonadota > Gammaproteobacteria > Pseudomonadales > Halieaceae > Luminiphilus. Next base: position 3,308,910 of record NZ_CP179213.1, read on the forward strand.
TTCACGCAACAATTCGGTGCATTGCACAACATGGATTATCGGCCACCACCATGCAGCTGGTCACCCGCGAAGCCGGGCTTAGCCTTGGGATTGCCAACCTGCACTTTCAGAGTAAAGAAAACCTACTCGCTGAGACGCTGCGTCATGTCACCAAAGAATATAACGACGGATTACTGGCAATTCTGATCCCTGAAAGTGGGACGTCTCAGGCCTCTCTTGCCGACACTCTCGAGCGGCTGTTGGATTTCCAATTGAGTCATGGTGTCACCCAACGGCAAAAAATGGCCGTTTGGTTTGCTTATTATGGCGAAGCGAGCGCCCGCCCTGTCTACCAGAAAATTTGCTCCAGCAGCGACCGCTTGTCGATGCAAAAGGTCGAAGAGCTGTTTGCTGCTGTCATCAACGAAGGTCACTACCAAGATCGCGACCCCCAACAGCTGGCGACAGGCTACCTGGCATTAATCGACGGCTTATGGCTAAACCTGCTGATTGCCCCGCGAGTACTGACCAAGGCGAGAGGCAAAGGTTTAGCCAGAGCTTATTTACAGCAGGCCTTTCCCAAGCACCTTAGCTAACCCTTCAAGCTGGCACCTTTGTTACCTATAGATTGATCTCTCTGCTAGACAGGAAGGCAGTCTTGAATAACGTCCAGCCGTACATGCTCGCACCTAAAACCCCTGCAAAATTTTGCGCTACCGGCTGATATTCCCCGGCGGGATGTAGTCAAAGATAAAGTTAATACGGCCTTCGCTACCCTTGTTCATAACGCTGTGCTGTTTCTGATTATTAATTTCGTAAACACTGCCAATCTGCATACGCTGCGGGCGCCCATCGATCATGAAGCGCACCCTTGGATTGCTCGATATCGGAATATGGATTCGATGCCCGTGATGAAAGGACGGGTGTTTATCGTTGTGGGGCTTAATAACGCCGTTGGCCTGCAGCCTTGCCGCCATCGCCCGAACAATTGTGCCACCCGGAGGATAATGATCTTCTAAAATTTTGTGCATTAGGGGCACCGCCTCTTCGGCCAGCAAATCCCAACCCACCTCTTTACTGACTTCGATATTGGGCCAGCCGTGTCCATCAGTGAATACCAGCACAACCGACTGCGTGTGGGCATGCACCTCATACTCAAGTTGACGAAACTCGTTGCCAGCCCAAGCCTCCTCGGGCAGAGACAGTATTTTGTCGCGCAGGGGGTCAATGTTATAAGACCCTAAGTCTTTTATAGGTACGCCGATATCCATGGTCATCAATGATTTCGATTGAGTGAGTGATGATGGCGACTATTTCGGTAACGATCAAGTTAGGTAGCGATCGAGCACCATTCAGGCGACGATGAAAATAAAGGTGCCGGTCTGCACCCACGAATAATCAAGGAGTTACCGTGCGACGTCCTATTCTTTTTTCCCTGCTTTTGCTGGCCCTTGCCCCAACAGCCATGGCCGAACGCCTAGCCTTGGTACCCGACGCTTTAATCGATGGTTTGAGTGACCATGCCCAACGTGGGCGGGCCGTATTGATTGAAGGGGAATACATTGTGGATGTGGTTGCCGTCGACACACTGTCTCCAAACGTCAAACAAATCGCTTTACCCGGGCAGACCCTGATGCCGGGCCTCATCAATGGGCACGAGCACCCGCTTATATACGGTGACAATTATCAAAATGCCCATTTGTCAGGTTCCTCTGCTTACAAGACGCTTCTCGGATTAGCAGCCCTGCAGGGCATGCTTCAGCACGGCTGGACCACCGTCAGAGTTATGGGTGACGCCGATGCCTTTTTTGGCAATCAGGATATCGCCAGAGCGGTCAGTGAAGGGGTTCATCAAGCGCCTCGCATCACCGGTGCCGGACATTATTTATCGATCACCGGCGGTGGTGGCGACATCAACTACCTCTCCCCGGAACAGGCCATGATCAGTGACGGTTATATTGTCGATGGCCCCATGGAAGTCCGTCGCGCCGTGCGGCGAGAAATAAAATTTGGGTCTGACTGGATCAAAATTTTGGTCACCGGAGCCTTTCACTCGGTCGGTGACGATCCTAAAAACGTTGCCTTTAGTCCCGACGAACTCGCTGAGGCGGTCGCGGAAGCTAGCCGTCACGGTGTACCCGTGGCAGCCCATGCCCATGCCAATGCCGGCATCAATCAGGCCATTGAAGCCGGTGTACGCTCTATAGAACATGGCACCTATCTCGACGACTACTCGATAAAGCTGATGGTGGAGCACGGGACATTTTTGGTACCGACTATTTATGTCGGTGATTATTACGCCGGCACCGACAAGCTATTGGCGCAAGATAAAAACGACGACGTGTATCTCAACTACCGAGAGGAGTGGCTGAGCTTGATCGGTCGGGCTCATCGGGCGGGGGTTAAAGTGGTGGTAGGTTCTGATCTTGGTGGGTACAACATTGATCCTCAGGCCTATGCGCGTGAAATTGCCGTACTCACCGAAGCCGGCTTGTCGCCCATGGCTGCGATTAAAGCGGCGACCTCAGTAGCTGCCGATATGTTGAATTGGAGCGGACAAGTTGGCTCGATACAGACCGGCCACTGGGCTGATTTAATAGCCGTTTCTGACAACCCTCTCGCCGACTTGTCACTGCTGGAAAATCCAACATTCGTCATGAAGGGCGGTCAAATCGTGCGCTGGGACGAGGCACCGCAGCAAAGGGCGTCGTATCCTTGACCCTTTCTTATTCGTCGACTTAAAGCGTAGGATCGACTTTTAGGTTGATCCAGCAACTCGCTCTCGGGTGAACAAGTAGCTCAGCGTATAAATCAGCAGTGCCGTTGCTGAAGCGCAGGCACAAAGAATGAAAATGTCATCAAAGCCACCCCCCCGCTCCAACAAGAATGAGGCGGCAAGGGGACCCAGCATTTGGCCCAACCCCTGAGCGCCGGGAATAAAAGCAGCGGCACTGCCTGTTCGATCTGCGGCAGAGACCCCCCCCATTTGATAGACGTCGATAAATATCCAAAGAAAATTAAACATCGCCACGCTGAAGATAAAAAACCCTGCAGACACATCAACGGCGAGCAACCCCACCGCAATCACCATGAGCACGAAGGTCACGAGAACGGGGCGATCATGATCAAAGTGCCTCAGCACGTACATTGCTCCAAAACAGCCAACAAAAGACAGCAGCACACTCCAGGAGATTACTTGGGCAGCCCAGTCGCCATCGAGTCCACCAGCCTCCGCCGCAAGCTCAATATTGGACCAATACGCCCCGATATTAATGTAGGCCACGACGATCGCAAAAACTCCCACCCACGCCAGCACTCCAGGACGCTGCTCTGTATTTGTCACCGTAACCTCGGGTTTCGCCAGTTTTTCAGATGGCATCACCCCTACAAATGGCAGTGTCACGACATAGGTCGCAATAAAGAAAGTATAAATACCCGTCATGCTCAAATGGGGGATCATTTGTAACTCTATAAACTGCGAAAACGCAAAGGCTAGCAGCATCCAATTAAACGCTTCTCGAGGCTTAGAACGGGCACCCAAACTCGCCACAGCCACCGCGGTGTAGAGCCCGGCACCGAAACCTGCCAAGGTTCGCAAAATCAACATTGCGGTGTAATCGGTAAAATAAATGCACAACCCGTTTGCCGCGATGGCAATGGCGATACCGGCATAAATCAACCCGCGCCGACTCAACCGGCTTATTAAGAGGCTTACCGCTACCGAGCCCAAAAAGAGACCCAACAGGTCAGAGGACGCCACACGATTTACCTCGACATCACTAAAACCCAGCTGATCGACCCAAGCACTGTTAATTGCGGGTAGTGCCACAAGGACACTGTAGCCCACCAACGTCATATACAAGCTAAGTAAAAAAGAGCCTCTGCTATCAAAGGGGTTTTGACGAGCTATCGAGCTATCGGTCACGGCCATTAACGCTTATCCCTAGCAAGGTTCGGTGAGTCAGGTCATAGGCACTCTGGCACTGACATGAACGTATAGCAACCGCAGATCATGCCGCTGAGCCAGAAATCTGGCACACTGTCTCCCAGCACCAATCTGCCGTTCAGGAGCTTGCTAGGCCATGGTTTCGCCACACCCAAAACGTATTTTTGACCGCGCGGTCGAGCTCCTCAAAGGCGGCGCCCGAGAAGAGGCGGAAGCTATTTGCCGCCAAGCGCTCGAAGAAAATCCAAGAGACATTAATTTTGTGGCACTGCTGGGCTGGCTCCTTGCCGAAAGTAATCAGCTAGAAGAAGCTGAAGTGCTACTAGAGCGAGCGGTGCGTACGACCCCGGGGAATGCCAAGGCTCAAGAAGATCTGGGTACCGTTCTGTTAAACCTTAATCGCCCCGAAGAGGCACTACAGTACCTCGAGCGCGCCCGGGAGTTGCGCCCTCCCCACGCGCCTTTGCTCAGCAAGCTGGGCGGCGCCTATCAGAAACTGGGACGCGTCGAAGAAGCTGATGCTGCGCTTAAGGAAGCGGCAACCCTCTCGCCGGTTCAAGCCAAGCTTGAGGAGGCCACCCGTTTATTTATTGCCGGTAAATTTAGGGAGTCGGAGAAACTCACCCAAGCGCTAGTTCGTGAAAATCCCGATAACGTAAATGCTGCCCTGCTGCTGGCAAGAATCGCCATCATGGCCAAGTGCTATGACGACGCGCGGGTCATTCTTGAACGTATCACAGAAACCAAACCCCGTTTTGTCGCCGCTTGGCACGACCTAGGTACCGTACTCAAAGAGCTGCATCATTACGAAGAAGCTGTGTCGATACTCTCAGATGCGGTCAATATTGAACCCAATAACGCCCTGACTCACTATTATTACGGCGCAGCTTTAGCGATGGCTGCCAGACCCCAAGACGCCGTCGATGCCTACCAAAAAGCTGTTGCTCTCGATCCAAAAATACCCGGGGCACACATTGGGCTTGGCCACGTTCTTAAAACGGTGGGGGACCAAGAAGGCGGCATTGAAGCGTACCGACAGGCCATTGAGCTCAGACCCAATTTTGGCGAAACCTACTATAGCCTCTCCAACCTGAAAACGTTTCGCTTCAATAACGACGAAATTGACGATATGCGAGCCCGCTTGGCTAACGAGCAACTGCCGGTAGACTGCCGAGTTCACTTTGCGTTCTCCTTGGGCAAGGCGTTTGAAGATCAGAAACAGTACGACGACGCCTTTGAGCACTACGCCCTGGCTAATCAGCTTCATCGAGATAGCATTGCCTACGATCCAGTCCAGACCGAGGTCGCCCACCGGCGCATGTGCGAGATTTTTGATGATGACTTTTTTGCCCGGCATCGTGAGGGCGACTATGGCTGCAAAAGGCCCGACCCGATATTTATCGTAGGCCTTCCCCGCTCTGGATCAACGCTGCTTGAACAAATTCTTGCCAGCCACTCTCTGGTTGATGGTACCAGCGAACTACCCGACATTTCGGTCATTGCCCAAGGGCTTACAGAGCCTAAAACCGGGCGAGTTTTCCCGGGGTGTATGGAGGACATGACACCTGAGGAGCTGGCGCAACTAGGAGAAAAATACCTGACGCAGACCCAGCGACACCGAGGTAGCCGCCCTTTCTTTACCGACAAAATGCCCAACAACTTTGCGTACACGGGTTTTATTAAAGCTATTTTGCCCAGCGCAAAAATTATTGATGCCCGGCGCCACCCAATGGACAGCTGTTTTGGTTCTTTCAAACAGCACTTCGCCAAGGGACAAACATTCACCTATGACCTCTTTGAGCTCGGCGAATTTTACCTCGAGTACGACCGCATGATGTCCCATTGGAATACCGTGTTACCCGGTCAAGTATTGCGGGTTCAGTATGAAAATGTGGTCGAGAATCTCGAGGAAGAGGTAAAGCGTATTCTTGCCTTTTGTGAGCTGCCTTTTGAAGAGGGCTGCGTCAATTTTCATGAAACCGAGCGCGCCGTTAGAACCGCAAGTTCAGAGCAAGTACGTCAACCCATTTATAAAGGCGCACTTGGCACTTGGAAACGCTTTGGAAGCCACCTCAATGAGCTACAAGAAATCCTAAGCCCCGTGCTTCCAGAAGAAGACAGATTAGAAAACTGATGCCGAAATTACCCAAATTTATTGCCACATCGGTCGTTCGAGGCTCAGAAAAGGGTCAAAGCCATGGCGGCGTTTACCTCATCGACTTTAATAATCAGCAGGTAGACCAAAAAATAGATTGGAATACTGGGGATATCGACTTTTCGGGTCGCGGCTGGGACCGAGGGCTTCGCGGCATCGAATTTACCGACGATGAGCTGTGGATTGCGGCCAGCGATGAACTGTTTTGTTACACACCTGACTTCCAGCTAGTGGGTTCTTACCGAAACCCCTATTTGCGCCACTGCCACGAGATCTGCCGACGAGATCACCTGCTATTTCTCACCTCTACCGGCTTTGATTCTCTGCTGGCCTTTAATTTGCACACACGAGAGTTCGTTTGGGGCGTCTATTTTTCAAAGGATGGCCGCCAATGGGTGGCGCAAGCCTTTGACCCAAGAGCGCAGGGTGGCCCCGCCTTCACTAACTCGTACCACATCAATATGGTGAAAGTGGATCAGGATGGCATTTATCTCAGTGGCCTCAATACTCAAGCGCTACTGGCCCTATCTGCCGATCTCACAGTTAGCGAATTTTGTAGTCTGCCCAAAGGCTGTCATAACGCCCAGCCTTTTGAAGATGGAGTGCTGTTTAACGATACGGGCGCCGACGTAGTGCGCTATGTATCCCCTAGCGCCGAGGGCAGCGCAGTGCCAGTGCCAGAATTTGACTCTGAAACACTGGAGTCTCGCGGCGTCGATGACAGCCGCATTGCCCGACAAGGCTTCGGCCGAGGCCTGTGCGTCATTAATGACCAACTGATTGCGGCAGGCTCGTCTCCCTCGACCGTTGCTATTATTGACGTCAAAGCGGGTAAGCGTTTAACCGCCGTTAATTTAACCCTCGATATTCGCAACGCCATTCATGGCTTGGAATGCTGGCCCAGTCGCTGGCCATAGAAAAACCCTTCCCAGAAAAAAGGGCGCCTATGGCGCCCTTTTTTATGTCACTGGTTACCACCTAAAAAGCTTTTCTGACTGTGAGTGAGTAGTTCCTTGGCCGTATCACCGAAGAACTGTTACCCCCCCATACCGTATCGAAGTCAGAGGTGTCCTGATAGGTAATGCCACGCTCGTCGGTCAAATTACTAAAGCGCAGCTGAGCCTGCCAATCGCCGCTCTCAAAAGAGAGTATGGCGTCAGTAATATCGTAATCGCCCTGAATACGCTGGGGTGACGTGAAACCGTCAGTTAACTGGTTCAACGACTCGCCTACGTAACTGTGTTGCAAGCGTATGCCGGCCTCACCACCCAATATATTAATGCCCGAATAGTCGGCGTAGAGGTAATAGCTGGTATCGGCGAACAACGGCAGGCTTGATCGAGGCTGCAAGCCCGAGGGCACCTTGCCCCCCTGAGCACGAGGCTCGTCATAGAATTCCTGACCATCAACATAAGCATCTTGAATATCGGTTAGGTTGAAGCCCACTTCTAGGTTGTCGGTAATCAGTGCCTTAAACTCGAGATCAAGACCTTTGACGGTAGCGTTACCTACGTTACCCACAACGATCTGGAAGGGAATGTTGCCATACAGCGGTTCGCCATTTTCGTCTTGCACACTGAAAGTGCCCAGAGCATTACTGGGATCGGTCACCTCAATCTGCATGTCATTCCACTTCATCGTGTAATAGACCGCGTTGAATACCACACGACCATCGAAGAACGAAGACTTCAGACCGAACTCGGTGTTTTCAAGAATGTCCGATTGGTAATCGACAGGAAGCGTTGGGCCACCCCGGTCCAAGCCACGGCCGCGGTTAGTGCCACCTACCCGGAACCCCTCAGAGTAAACGCCGTAGACCATAACGTCTTCGAGCACCTGTAACTCAAGACCATATTTGGGAATGAAACCGTCATCCGAAGCGGTTCGGTTGGGTAGCTGCTGATCAACCCGGGCGTCGGGGCGCTCCACTGTATAACTCAGTTCGCGGTCAACTTCGTACCACCGGCCGCCCAGTATGGCCGTTAATCGATCCTCAAGCAGAACAACATCCATCTCACCAAAAACAGCTTTGTCAGTTCTGTCGGTCGCTTGGAAAGAGTTCCACCAGGCATCGGTCGGTGCAATACCGGGGTAGTAAGAGCTCCAGTAGTCAAAGGCAGCCGAGTTGCGATAATCGTCTACGTAGGTATAGAAATCCCAAAATTCCTCGGACTCCTGCCAAAAGCCACCGACCGTCCAATTAATACGATCCGTACTACCTGCCAAACGAATTTCCTGCGTCAGGCTTTCGTTTTCTTGATCGTTGATCAAATAGCCGGTGGGATCTAGACCAAAGTCATAGGCGGCGTAGCCATAGTAAAGACCAAAGGCGTAGTGAAAGTAAGCCGCGTAAGACTGGGTGTCATGGACATAAAACGTATCCCGGTCGTAGTAGGACGTTGCCGAAACCAGCTGAGCAAAGCCTAAATCACCCTCTATCACTAAACTGGTCTGCATCCACTCGTCAGTTCGTGTTTCCTTGGCAAATTTAACGGTCTGAAGGTCGCCGACATTGGGGTCATAGTCCATGAAGCCATCAGACTCTAGGTCCTGATAGTTCGCCGTTGCTGTGACACTCCAGTTATCGTTAACCAACCAGCGAATCGATGCGCGAGCCCCTAACCAATTAACTTGGTTGATATCGTCGTCAACATAAGCGCTGTTGTTTTTCTGACCACCTAGACCTGAACCAAAGACATCATCAACGACGGTGTTGCCCAAAACGTTGTCAATAAATCCGGCATCTTGGGCACTGAAACCCGCCAATCTAATCGCTACAGAGTCGCTCAGAGGAATGTTAACCGCGCCGTCTAATTCATAGCCTGTGCCACCGCCTGACGTGGAGGAAACACCGGCGCCGATATTAGCGCTAAAGGCATCCGGGTCGGGTTTGTTCGTGATGACACGAATCGCTCCGCTCTGAGAAGAGGCGCCGTAAAGTGTTGACTGCGGTCCCGCCAAAGCCTCAATACGCGCAAGGTCAACGGGGTAAATGTCGGGAGCCATCGAAGTCATCGACATCGGTTGCTCATCGAGATAGATCGCTGCCGTGGGATCAACGAGGAAACCGCCCCCGTCGCTCACTCCTCGGAAAACAATCGTGTTCTGTCCGGGAGTCGTGGTTGAAATATTCAATCCCGCGACTTGTCGGGAGAAATCCTCAAGGGTCGTTATGCCCTGCTTCTGAATCTCATCGCCAGACAGCGATTGCACCATCATTGGGATCTCTTGCGAAGATTCTGCACGCTGACGAGCGGTTACCACGACTTCTTCTAATTCCGCACTAAAGGTCATGCCGGGGGCAGTTGCACCTATCGCTGCGGCAACGCCTGCGGCAATGGCTGAAGGGTGAAAACGACTGTCTTTCTTTGATAAGTCAGATGTCATGACTGGGTCCCTTAAATATCTCGTTGTTTTTCAACGTATTTTTCATTAATTGCAGCGCCTAGGGCCGCCTGCACGGCCTTTCTGACAGGTGCTGTGACGCCACCGCATCGACAATAGATCATCGATTCATGGGCCTACTGTCTAGTTTTACAACGTTACAAGAGGGATTGCACGGTAAAAATTAATAGTCTTTGACGCGCTGTAAAACGACTTCGTATGCAGCTAAAGATAGCGCGACTGCTATCAGGACCTTAATTGCAGCGTACGCGCCGGGAGAATTTTGAAGAAGCCTCATCAAAGCCAATGTCAAACCTCAAATGGCACCGCGCTTTGAGGCTATTTTGCCGAGTAACAATCAACATGCTGTTAAGCAACGTAAAATACAAAGATGTCCGGCAAGCCCCCTATTTCGTAGTTAGCCCTACGGGTTTAAGTGGGCAGTTGCGCTGATTTGGGCCTAGGAATTGGATGCCTCATAGTTAGGCAAAGGGGCGGATCTCAGTCGAAGCCAAAGCGCCGCCAAAAGGAGAACGGGCAGCAGGGTACTCATTACCACCATTTCCCAGCCTAAGTATTCAAGGACTGCCCCAGCGGCAAAGCTTGCAACCGCCGCACTGCCAAATACCGCGGTGTCGTTGTAACCCTGAAGCTGAAGCTGCGCATCGGGATGGGCACTTTGAACCAGCAACGTGGTGCCCCCTACAAATAGAAAATTCCAGCCCGCGCCCAGAAGCACCATCGCCAACCCGTAGTGCCATACCGTTTGCCCCGCCAAGGCGGCGGCCATAGTCGCCGCAAAAATAACGATACCCCCGGCAAGCAAAGATCGTGCACCAAAACGGGCAATCAGCCAGCCGGACACCAAAGATGGAAGATACATAGCCAATACGTGAGCCCGGACCACGCCGGCAGTGTCACCCAGACTGTGACCATCCATGACGTGCATCGAGACCGGTGTCGCTGTCATGACAAAGGTCATCACTCCTTGACCCACAACCCCTGCGGCTACGGCAAGCCAAACCAGTGGCGGAATGCCCCTCAAGCTCACATCGACAGGTTTAGGCGTGACTTCAGCAGTGCGCTCCCCGCCCCGCAGTGATAATTGGCTCAAAAGCAAAGCTGCCAGCACAAACAGCACCGCGGCACCCAACAGCGCGCCAACAAAGCCGCCCTCAGGGATTATTTGCTCGCTTCGAGCCACTAACTCAGGCCCAACAATAGCGCCGCCTACACTGCCAAGAAGAAGCAATGACACCGCAGATCCGGCCTGTCCCGGCGTCACAGTTTCCGTTGCCGCAAAGCGGAACTGTTGGCTAAATGCCACGCTAATACCCAGGGTGCCGGTGCCCGCACAATACAGACTGAAGGAACCCAGAGTGAGGCCCCAGTAACCAAGGGCACAGGACAGCAAGGCCATAAGTGCAGCACTGACAAATCCGGCACGCCGCCCCAGGTGGCGCATAAATTGCGCGGCGGGAAAAGCGGCCAGGGCGGTACCCAGCACCATGAACGACACGGGTAGCGTGGCGAGACCAGCATCCGGTGCCAGACGCGAACCCACAATACCGGCCATGGTCACGGTCATCGCCCCCGCTGAAACAAAGATCACCTGGCTGCAGAGCAGCAGCAGCAAATCCCGATTCAATAACTCCCGTCGCGATTCTCTATTCATCTTCAGCCAACTCAGAAGTCCACCGTAAAAAGTTCATGGTTTGTTTGTCCGTACTAAAGCTTCGAACCTGGTGGTCCAACCACTCAACGTTGCCCTATCTGGTATGTGTATGAGGACACCGGGAGGCGTAAACATTAAACTCGATCACTGCTAAACAACTCGCATTTTTACGCTTTAAAACGCTCAAAGATGCTGCTTAATTCTTCAGTGAACGAGCCGATTTGTATCGGCTTGGTGAGGTAATAATCGCAGCCCGCCGCCATACAACGATCAATATCTTCCGCGAGGGCAAACGCGGTCAGTGCCACGATCGGAATATCTTGCCGAACCACTTTAATCTGCCGGGCTGCCTCATAGCCGTTCATAATCGGCATCTGCATGTCCATAAGAATCAGGTCAGGTGGTTCTTCTGATGCATTTTGCTCCTCAAAGCAGCGCAGTCCCTCTAGACCGTTGGCGCAGTGAGTCATTGTCGCGCCCGCAGCACTCAGCACCACTTCCAATAAAGTTGCTATGGGCGCACTGTCCTCACACACTATAACGCGCAGGCCCTGCAATTCCTTGGTGCCCGGAACCGAGAGATCTGCTGAAAACTTAGGCCAGTCAACCGCAAAAGGATTGGTCTCAAGATGCTCAGACCAGTGGGTTTCTGCCGGTATCTCAACAGGTAAACTCAACGTGAATTTCGAGCCCTCACCCAGACTTGAAGCCGCGACGATATCGCCCTCTAAGGCCCCTGCAATCTGGCGAGAAAGGGCCAACCCTAGTCCAGTACCTTCAATACCAGCCCTATGGTGGGTATCGTGCACCCGGCTAAAAGGTAGAAACAGATTTTTCATCTGCGCGGGATCAATGCCAATTCCCGTATCTAACACCTCCACAGACAGTACTGCTTCGGCACCTCGATCTTCTGCCGAAAGGGTCACAGTAATGGTGCCCCGCTCAGTATATTTGATCGCATTACTCAGAAGATTAACGATAATTTCTCTTAACTTAAGCTGGTCCGTGATAACGGCATCGGGTAGCGCACCGCTGACCACAGTTTCCAAGCCCACATTTTTGCTTGTTGCGCGCACCTTCAAATTTTCAACGGTAGCAGTGACGACAGGGAGCAGCTTTATCGCTTCAAACTTAAGCGACATTTCTCCCGCCTCCACCGCAGACATATCGAGCACATTACCGATAAGGTCTTGAAGGTAGCGAGCGTTCTGAGTGAGCTGACCCCGCCACTGCTCTTGTTCGTGAGGGTCCTTTGCGCCTTTTGCCAACAGATCGGCAAAGCCGACAATGGCAGTCATCGGCGTTCGTATCTCGTGGCTCATGTTGGCAAGAAAATTGGTTTTCGCGACTGACGCTGCCTCGGCAGCCACACGGGCCTCGCCGAGCTCTTTAGCCTGTATTTCTAAAGCGCGACGAGCCTCCTCGAGGTGTGCGACGGTTTTTTCCAAACGGTCCATCGTCAGTGCGGTATCGATACGTGTCGATGCTAATGAGGCTATGGTGGTGAAAAGACGAACATCCTCATCAGTAAAAAAATGGGCGGCGTGATGCTCTGAATCAAGGACGCCGATAATTTTGCCCTCATGACTGATCGGCACCGCGAGTTCAGACAACCGAAAATCATCGTCTTCAATATAACGGGGATCAAGGCGGGCATCGTCGATGCGCTGCACCTCACCCGTCTGTGCAACGTGCCCAACGATACCCTGGCCAACGGGGATGGTTATTTCGTGGAATATTTCGCGGTCTACAGGGTTTTTGGGGCCGTGTGCTGCGACTTGCTTCAGCATCTCCCCATCATCAGCCAGTAAGTACACCACACAGTCTTCGAACCCTAACTCAGCGATCGCTGTCTTCGCGATATTCCAAACAATATCTTCTAATTTGGTCAGACTGGATTGGCGTAAAGTGAATTGGTGCAGAATATCGAGGTAGCGATTTCTGGCGATCTCGGCGCTGAACTCCGGGGCATTGTCAGTAACCTCGGTCATCAAACACCGACGCTTTTATCGGTACTTTGGACGCCGCTACGGGCAGTGTTCAGCCGCAGAGGATTAAACGTGATCGGCGGCATCAGATTCGTGGTTGCACCTATTTGGGCTGCTTTCATAGCGCCAGCCCTGCGGCATGTACCGCGAAGAAAAACACAGCAGAAATCCAAAGGTTGTTCCTCTTGAAACCGTCGCCGGTCCGCAACTCTTGGACATCTAATTTTCGAATGTTTATCCACCTCAAAGTTTAGTAGCCCAAAGCCTACCAGAACATACTCAAGGGACACACCAAAGTAACCCGATGCTTAGCGGCTATCAATAACAGCTTGAATCAGTGGAATTATCGTTTGTCGAACCAAATCAACGGGTGCGCCGGCATCCTCCCTTGAATAATCATCAATGGCGATGTAGCCCCCAATACCACGCTCAACATCAATAAAACTAATCGCACCAAAAGCCCCAGGATCGTCATATACACCGGGATTATCTGAAGAAATCCACCAACCCATGCCGTAAGGCGTAGGGTTTATCGATACCACACCGCCTCGATCAACCCGCATACGATCGAGTGCCGTCTGACTGAGGACTTGCTGATCGCCACAGAAACCACCGTTGAGGTGTACCTGAAGTAATTTGGCATAATCGGCGAGATTGGTGATGGCCCCGCCGCCAATATGTGGATTGCTTTGTCCCGGCAGGCTCTCAACGGTGCCGTTGAAACTGGAGATACCTAAATTGAGCTCTTGCCAGGGATTGCCAAAAGTAAACACCTCGAGGCCACAGGGCACCCCCAAGTATTGATCGACCAGCTGATTCCAAGTGGTATTGGCCGCCACCGAGGCAGTAACGCCCGCCGCTTGCCATTGGCTGCCACCATAGTCAAAGCTATCCCCCGCGGGCTGACTCGCCGCAAGCTCGTTAGTTAATAGCTGCTGTCCGCAGGCCTCAAATTCGACAAAGTCGGAGGCGGCAAAGGTGCAAAGATGATTGAGGTCCTCCAGCGTCTGCCCAAATGGATTCCCGTAACTATTAAGTGCTGAGAGGCCCGGTATACCTGTCGTATTGCTAACCATTTGAACAATAGTCCGGTCGGTATAAACGCCCTCGTAGGGCAATATCGTACTGACCGGCTGGTCCACAGAAAACGAGACGCTAGAATCCTCATCAAGGGCGAGCAGGGTCATTACCGCAGGCACTTTGCTGGTTGACGCCAACATCACTACGAGATCTTCAGTGTGGTCGCCAAACGTTTCCGTATGCAATGTCGCTTTGGCATCAACCACAACGTAACTGATGCCATCAAAAACCGCACTGTCATCGATAAAAGACTGAAAGGCACCGTCAACCTCAGAAAAATCAAGTCCGGCTATGGGCGGTTGCTCATTACTTGGTTCACCTTGCACACCAACGCGCAAGCTTTGCACTTGACTCAGGAGTGCGGAAAAAAAACTGCTGGCGGCTGACGCCGAATTTGCCATTGCCAGCAGAGCAACTATGAGTGCGAAGAAACTGCGCCGGATTAGCCAAGGTAGAGCCCTCAGAACCATGCTTTTTTTCCTTTAAGCTGAGTGAATAAAATGTTTCGCTGCCTGCGTAACTGTCGCTAGCTTTTAATCGGGAGCTGCTGCCAAATCTTCACGAACATGGCGAGCCGCCATCACGTAGTGAAAACAGGACCAACAGATTGCCAGTGGCACCAAAATAAATAACGCGTACCGCAGAGACTCAACACCGTAGCTAGGCTGAAGTAAGTCGCTGAGCAAGCCCACCGAGGAAGGACCCGCACCCAGCCCAATGATGTTTAGGATGAAAAACAAAATTGCCGAGGCAAGGGCACGCATTTTCAAACCCACTAAACCGTGCACAGTGGCGATAGTTGCGCCCAAATACGCGTTGGCAAGTATGCCGGGCACAATCAGCATCATCAGCGCAAAATAAGGATCAGAGGTCAGATAAATACCAAACTGAAAGGGCAAGGAAATTAAGCAAGCCACCGCGGGCATCCACATGTACCAACGCTTGTCACGCTTGCCCAGACGGTCAGCAATGACACCGGAGCTGAATACACCAATAGCACCACCGACACCAATAACCAGTGCCAGCCAAGTACCCAGCTCCCCGGTGGGCATTTGGTAGCTGCGAATCATATAAGACGCCACCCAGTTAGCGACGCTGTAACCCGCGAAGGCGTTCATTGCGGCACCCATAGCCATGTGGCGAAAAGAACGGCGCTGCCAAAGTAAGGCAATAACAGTTTTTATAGAAACGTTACCCTCTGCAACTTTGCGCTTTTCATTGAGCCCTCGAATCGGCTCTGCCATGGTGAACCGCACCAGTAGTGCGAGTAGCACACCGGGAACCCCCACGATCATAAACGCGACCCGCCAGCCGAAATATTCGTTAAGCCAGCCGCCAAATAAAAAGCCAAACAAGATGCCGAAACTTACCCCTGTCGAGTAAAAGCCCAGCGCACCGGCCCGAGACTCGGGAGGGAAAATGTCAGAAATCATTGAGTGCGAGGGGGGGCTGCCACCGGCCTCACCAACCCCAACACCAATTCTAGCGAGCAACAACTGCCAGTAGTTTTGAGCGAAACCGCTAATCGCGGTCATGAAGCTCCAGATAAACAGCGATAGCGAGACAATATTGCGACGATTACTGCGGTCGGCCCAGCTTGCAATAGGCAGCCCCGCTGTTACATAAAACACCGCAAAAGCGAACCCGGTTAACAATCCCAGCTGTGCATCACTGAGCAACAAATCCGCCTTAATGGACTCCTGCAAAATGGCTAAGAGTTGACGGTCGATAAAATTGAAGCTGTACACCACGGTCAAAGTACCCAAGGCGTAATAGGCCGCTTTGGGGGTTTTATAGGGGTTGTGTTCACCGCTGGATTGCTGATGACTTGAAGTGCCGCTGGCTGGACCATCTGCCATAAAATATCCCGTAATTAGCTGGGTGCCCCGCATCCGTGAGGATCCGAGACACGCTGATTTTTATTGTTAATGCCTATTGCCTATTGCCTATTGCCTAAAAGCGGCATTTTTACCTGACTGCAGTTCAAAATTTGATCGACAAAACGCTTTCACGCAGATCAATATCCACCGAATAAAAATCAAGATGCAGGCGGAGTACCTTACGATGAAAGCAGCCGGAAACCCACCCCTGATTACACTGGGGCCACGAGTGCGAAAGTCCCCCTTTTACGATGCGACTGTCGCGGCAGGGGCTGGCGTATTTACGATTTATAATCACATGTATATGCCCTCAAGCTATGGCGACACGCTGTCGGAATACTGGTCAATTGTTGAGGGTGTCAGTCTCTGGGATGTTTCCGCGGAGCGGCAAATTGAAATCAGTGGCCCCGATGCCGCCGCCTTTACCCAGTTGTTAACACCCAGAGATATAGACAATTGCCCGGTGGGACGCTGCCGCTACGTGATCTTCCTTGACGAAAATGCCGGCATCGTTAACGACGCGGTCCTGTTTCGCTTGGAAGAAAATCGATTCTGGCTGTCACCGGGAGATGGCGACGTTCTGCTTTGGGCCAAGGCGGCCGCCGCCATGAGCGATCTTGATGTCACCGTGCACGAGCCCGATGCATCGCCGCTGCAGCTACAAGGCCCCCTCGCCCCCCGAGTGGCGCACAAGTTATTTGGTGATATCGCTACGGACTTAGGCTACTACCAGTTTCGAGAGGTGACCTTGCAGGGTATCCCACTAGTGCTCAGCCGAACCGGCTGGAGTGGAGAGTTGGGGTACGAGCTAATCTTACAAGATGCCCAGCGAGGCACTGAGCTTTGGGATTTGTGCATGGCGGCGGGCGCAGAGTTTGACATTAAGCCGGCCTGCCCTTCGTTAGCGCGCAGCATGGAAGGCGGGCTTTTGTCCTACTGCTCTGATATCACCATCGCCGACAACCCCTTCACCATAGGCATGGATCGACTGCTCGATATCGATAAATCCTTTGACTATATCGGCAAGGCAGCCCTGCAAAAAATAGCGAAGGAGGGCACATCGCGACGATTGGTAGGCGCTAATTTTCAGGGTGAGCCCGTGCGACCTAATGAACACTTTTTACCGGTAAGTGTGACAGGGCGCATTGCGGGCCACTTAACGCGCTGCGTTTATTCGCCGCGGCTGAAGCACAACATAGCTCTCGTCAATCTTCCTACTGAGTATGCCGAACCCGGTACTGCTATTGAACTGCATCTGCCCGAGGGTATTCGCGAGGCCGAGGTCGTTGCTTTACCTTGGTTCCCCGCGGAGAAAAAAATACCCACTTGGTAAGCAAGATTGGATTCCCGTCGCAGTGTTGGTCAGGGGACTTCACTTTAATGATGTAAAAGTTTTACGCGAGCACATCTGTTACTTTCGCACGAAGATGTTTTTTCAAGAAGAGGGCTCCGTTATGCCAAGGCCATTTAACAAGCGGCGATTAGGCTTCTACGTCAGTTTACCCGCCGTACTTTGGGCTCTGAGTTCAGCTACCCCGCTTGCTGCCGAGCCTGACCGTGCGCGAGCCTTAGGAATTCCATTTGCAGGCGACCCAGGACCCCTCAATGGCATCACCGATGTCATGGGTGTCGAGGTAGGTCACAAAACGCTGATATCCGGCGAAGGCCCACTAGAACGCGGTGTCGGCCCCATCCGCACAGGGGTAACCGTCATTCACCCTAGGGGAAAAACCAGTACCGAAGGTGTTTACGGCGGCTGGTTTACCCTCAACGCCTCGGGGGAGATGACCGGCACCACTTGGCTTGAAGAACGGGGTCTAATCGATGGCCCGATAGGAATCACCAACACTCATAGTGTTGGTGTCGTTCGAGATGCGTTCGTAGGCTGGATGGTTGATCAACAATGGCCCGCACTATGGCACGCACCGATCGTTGCTGAAACCTACGATGGTGCGCTGAATGACATTAATGGCCAGCACGTTAAATCCACTCATGTATTTAGCGCGCTTGCAGCAGCTAACGCTGGGCCGGTATTAGAGGGTGCTGTGGGTGGCGGCACTGGCATGGTGTGCAATGGATTCAAGGGCGGCATAGGCACCGCTTCTCGAATCGTATCGGTGGCAGACCAGTCGTATGTTGTCGGTGTTCTTGTGCAGTGCAATTACAACTGGGGCGGGAAGAGTCTGCGTCTGGGTGATCAATGGGTCTCTGAGAAGCTACCCGTAGGCGAGCATTGCTACACCGACGCCGGGATAACCCCCCAAAATCCCTGGTTCCCTTATTGCAGTGGTGCTGACCTAGATAAAGACAGTCCCACTCGGGACGGGTCAATTATCGTTGTGGTAGCAACCGATGCACCGATATTGCCGCACCAGTTAAATCGATTAGCAAAGCGACCAGCACTAGCTCTGGGACGACTCGGTGCTATAAGCAACCCGGGGTCCGGTGATATTTTTCTCGCTTTTTCTACGGGCAATGCCGGGGCCATTAATGAGGATCAATTTAACAAGGTTGAGCAATTTCCCAACAACGCACTCGACACATTATTTCGTGGAACGGTTCAAGCTACGGAAGAGGCCATCGTCAACGCCATGGTTGCAGCAGACACTGTGACGGGAGCTGATGGACTCAGAGTACACAGGTTGCCCCACGACGAGGTTCGCAAGCTGTTCTCCCAATAAAAAGCCATTGAACTCGGAAGCCTATCAGCCCTTCTCGCAGCTCACCAAACTCACTAAATCAAAGTTTAGGGCTACAGGACATTGCAGCGCTAGCGATTACTGATCCAAAGAGATTGGTAGGGCGTCAAAAAAATCGTGGGTATGGCAGCGTCCAGTGTTTGCCCTGAAATAAGATCATGCCAGTCGTCAGTGACAATTAAATTTAAGGCTGCTACAGATAGCGTTTGAGTCTGGTCACTCATGTTATAAATACAAAAAATACTCTGACGGCGGTCGGCGCTCTGACGCCAGAATCCAAATAGCGAATCGCCAAGATGCAACGTAAATTGGGTGGCATTAGGGTGAAAAGCGCCCTGCTTCTTCCGCAGCTGAATTAACTTTTGCAGCGATATAAAAACACGATGATGTATGGATTCGGTGTCTTCAAGCGCTGCCGTTAGTTCATGCAACGGCCACTGATGCCGATTGATTGATCGATTGTGGCCCGTATGAAGAACGCGCTCCATATCGTTGCAAGTACCCAGCAGCGAATGAAGGTAAAACACGGGTATACCTTCAAGGCCCAGCATAATGGCATGTGCACAAACAAACCGTTCTATACCTAAATCATCAGCGCCATTAACGGTGCCGCTCAACGCATCAATCAAAGCTATGTTGACTTCGTAGGGCCGGCTTTCACCCTCATCAACCTGACGTCGAGAAATTAAACCTCCAAAGCCCTCAAGAGCGATAACCATCTGCTCAAGCTCACTTTGACTAAGCAACCCTTCTGCGGGCCTCAACCCAATCCCATCGTGGGACGCAATAAAGTTAAAGTAGGTCGTACCTTCCTCAGCGGGAGGCATGCTCATCATCCATGCTCGTAAATATTGACTGCTGCCTGTAAGTAACCCGTGAATGAGCAACGGAGGCAGCGAAAAATTATAAATGGCATGGGCTTCGTCGGCTTGACCGAAGTAGGACAGATTTTCAGTGTTAGGCACGTTAGTTTCGGTAATTACAATCGCATCTGATTGTGCACATTCAATGAGGGCTCGAAATAGCCTCACAACCTCATGGGTCTGCGGCAGATTGATACAACTGGATCCAGAAATTTTCCATAGGAAAGCCACGGCATCCAGCCGAAAAATACGCACCCCTGCATCGAGGAGCTGACGAATAATGCTGGAAAACTCCTCAACAACTGCCGGGTTTTGAAAGTCAAAATCGACTTGATCGGCGCTAAAAGTACACCAAACGGCCTGACTACCCTCCTCTGTTAGTACGGTTTCCAATAGGGCACTAGTGCGAGGTCGAACGACCTGCGAAGCATCAAAATTATCAGGCGGCACAAAAAAATAGTCAGCACCCGGATGTATGCCTCGACGAAAATTTTCAAACCAAAACGAACGGCTCGAGCAGTGGTTAAGTACAAGGTCTGCCATCAACCGGTAATCAACGGCAATGCGAGTAAGGTCTGGCCAGTCTCCCAGCGATTCGTTGACACTGGAATAGTCTAAAACCGCGAAACCATCATCTGAAGTCCAGGGATGAAAGGGCAGGATGTGCACCCATGAAATCGTAGTTCCAATACGCTGGTTGATAAAGTTATGTAATACCTGAAGAGGTTTTTGCTCAGCAGACTGAATAGAATCGCCGTAGGTGATGAGTGCTACATCAGTCTCATCCCATAAATTTCTGTGGCATACCGGCGGGATCTGCTCAGGCGTTAGGCGCATGGCCGCAAGCAGCTTATTTCGCCATTCGGTAAGCGCTTTGCGACCGAGACGGTCACCATAAAGCTTAGTCAGATGCGTATCGACCCGTTGGGATAAATTCATTGCTAACGCTTAGGCGAGAGCCATCTTTGGGGGTATCGACACGAGGGGTGAATGAGAAAATTCCTTGTGGTCGGCCTCAACAGCATCTACCAACTGCTCAAAAATATCTGGGATGGCACTGACCACTCGGTTCCATGTCGGAATAAATGGCGCATCCATGGGCTTCTCTAAAAAATGGCGACCCGCCTCCATAATGTTTTCAGCAAAAAGCTCAATAGCCGCTTCCTCACCGTTAATATCAAACTGCAGACCATTCATAATGGCGTCGTTACGATAGGCTTCAGTCAGATCAAGCGCGAGGCGATAGTAGGTCGCCTTAACCGTTCGGAATGTTTCTTGATTAAAAACCGTGCCCTGAATCGCCAGCTTGCGGAAAATAGACTTGGCAATATCGGTAGACATCCGAGACAACCCTGCTGAAGGGTTATCTACAGATAAATCTTGGTGTTTGTGATCGTAGTTACCCGCAATATCGACCTGACAAATACGCTTGTTGTTATTGCTGCGATAGACCTCTGAAACAACACCGATTTCTAAACCCCAATCACTAGGCACTCTCAGGTCACTCAATGCATCTCGGCGAAATGCGAACTCTCCCGCCAAAATATAACGGTAGCTGTCGAGGTAGTTGAGGTAAGCCGATTCCCCCAGTACCTGTTTGAGGGCGCGAATCATAGGCGTCACCAAAAGCCTGCAGACCCGACCGTTAATTTTGTTGTCGGCGATACGCGGGTAATAGCCTTTGCAAAATTCATAATTGAATAAGGGGTGCGCCATGGGGTATAGCAACCGAGCTAACAGGCTACGCTCGTAGGTCAAAATATCGCAGTCGTGGAGTGCCACCGCGTCCACCTTAGCAGTAGCCAACACATACCCCATGCAGTACCAAACATTTCTACCCTTACCCAACTCTTTGGGTGCAAGGCCCGCGTCGGCGAGGCTCGCATCAAGGGCTTGAAGGCGAGGACCATCTTGCCAAAGCACGCGATGGTGCTGTGGCAGATCGGAAAAAAACGATAACGCGTGACGATATTCGTCGGCGTTGGCACGATCAAGACCGATCACGATTTGCGACAGGTAAGGTACCTGCTTCAGCTCTTCCAAAATATTGGGTAATGCGGGAGTTGCGATCTCAGAATAAAGCGATGGCAATACCAAACCCAAGGGGCGCCGTTTGGCATGCTGAACAAGTTCCTGCTCTAGACACGCTGTGGAACGCTCACCCAGATTGTGCAGCGTAGTGATGCTGCCGTTCTGATAAAAATCGGCCATGCCCTCTCTCCTGATCAATAACCTTAATAATGTGTTGAATTTCCTCTGCCCAACCCGCAGGTCCTTCTAACCTGCTGATGTAAAGCTTTGGGTGATTGTGAGGTTTAGGGGGTTCGTGAACAGGTGAACGAACCACCAAAGCGTGGTCAGCAGCCTCGAGCAACTCAAGGTCGTTATTAGCGTCCCCGGCCGCAATGCTGATGGCATCAGCATATAAATCTCTGCAAATTTTTTGGTGCAGCCAACGCATGGCAGTGCCTTTTCCACCCCCTGCCAAGACATGCAAGAACCGCCCCCCTTCAACAACCTGCAAGCCAAGCTCAGCGGTTGCTTGTACGAAGCCAATGCGATCGGTTGCCGACCCCAGCCAGAGCAAGGCTTCACTGTAATGGCGAGCTTGGGCACGTCTCGCTGAAAACTCATCGAGGCCTGTCACAGCGCAAACTTGCCGCACCGACATATCGCTCAGTGCGTGAAACCGACCCGACCACTCCCCCGCCAAGCCGGCCAGAAGGCCGCGAATATATCCCCGAGATTTACCCAGCACGTGACACCAATATCCAGCAGCAGTTGCGGATCCTGTGGGGCGACTGAGCCCCCAGGTTTGCGGGACCCAGATGGCGGCTCCGTTTTCTACAACGAATGGCCCGTTGATTTCTAGGTCCTGACAAAGCAGCTGTACTTCAGCCTGCGTCTTACTCGTAACAGGGATAACTGGAATGCCACGAGCCAGAATGGCTTGAAGGACTGGTCCTGCTCGATCAAGTCCGTAGGTATCATGATCCAGTAGCGTGCCATCGAGGTCGGTGTAAATCACAGGGCAGCTCACTGCGGTCCCCTCGCACTCGAATACCCTGCACCACAGCAGTGCCCAAGCTTCATTGCGGTGCAATCCCTTCTGTCTCTTCTAAACTCAATCATTACCGGCACTCCTTGCCTTAAATGTCTCTGCTGGCGCTTATTTGTCCTTATAAGCTCGTCAACCCGCGGCAAGTAACCAGCTGCCTACGCGGTGTCAAAGAGATGTGAGCAAGTACCGTGCCGAATAAAAAAAAATTTTAGACGGGGGGCAAAAAATGGAGTGTAGAAAGTTGACGAAAGCGCGACAGATGCCGCACCTGAACGCCGAGAACCCAGCTAGTGACGCTGGGGGCCCGCAAGACCGGCCAATACAGTACGAGCACCTGAGAAGGGACGCCGCCCATGCATGACTCGCAGGTTATCGATTAAAACGACATCACCCGCCTGCCACTGATGATCATAAACCTGCTGATACGCAATGGTGATCATTTCTTTCAGATCAGTAATCGGCATGGGCGAGCCGTCGCCAAAGCAGACCGATTTGGCTGCAGAGTTGCGCAGATCTTGCCAACCGGCGAAAGCGGCTACCAACTGATTAAAAAAGACCTCTGTCCCGGTACTCGTGCGTCGGATAGCGGGTAATGCCGGAGTCGTTACCCGCAGGTCATCACCCTCTAGCCAAACCCAGGTGTACCCTAGCTGCTGCAACTTCGCTTCCGCAGCGGCGCGGGAATTAACACTCAGCGTATCAAGCCAGCTGCGCCCTTGACCCGAACCTGCGTCAGCTTGCGCCGGCATGGTGTGCGTGTAGGACACACCGAGATCGCGACATTGCTGTACGAAGCTGGGAAGTTGCCGCTTTAATGCCGTCATCAAGTCATCTGATCGACATAAGGGTGTCGCGCCGCCCTCAGCAGCGGCGCGTTCGCAATAAAAAAACAGATAGCTTGGGAAAAGCGGTGTCTGCGCCATTTCGTGATGTAAAAATATTTCCAGCTCTGGCGGCGCCTCATTTGCGGTGAATACCTGTGGCGTGCGATTTTTTCGCACTGCGTTAGACAGTGACTCCGCATAGGTAAAGGGCTGCAAATCTAGTGCCCCAATGCACTGGTCAAACCCGATGTCGCCAGCATCAGGAAAACCTCTGAACAAAATAGCGCCTACCTGATCCAGTAGGGACATCACATCAGTTGCCGTCTCAGCCAAGTAGTCAGCAAGATTGCCCTTCCCTGAAGGCGTCAGGGCAAGCACGAAGTCATTCGGACCTTTGGTTGGCGCGAACGCAAAGGGTAAACGGCCCAGTAACGCATTTATTGCTGCATCTGGCTCAATCATAAATGGGGAAGAAACTGCCGAAGGCTTCATCACAAAATAGCCCCGGATCGTTAAACCGCCGGTTCCGATTTAACGCGCTGATAGCGCTCATTTCTGCATCACTGAGGCTAAAGTCAAAAACATCGATATTCTCGCGCAGGCGTTTGAGTTGACTGCTTTTAGGAATAACAGCCGTGCCGCGCTGTAAGCCCCAGCGCAGCAGTATTTGTGCCGAGCTACGCTGTAAGCGGTTTGCGGCGGCGCAAATAACGGGCTCGTCCAACAAGCACTCCTGAGCCTCAGCCATACCTAATTCAAGATAGGACAATGATCCCAGAGGTGAAAAAGCCGTTACCGCCATCTCGTATTGCTGTGCCAACCGAATCAAGCGCTCTTGGGTAAGGTACGGATGTGACTCAATTTGTAAAAGTGCCGGCTTCCTGCGCGCCGATGCGATCAAGTCATGGAGTAATCCGGTATTAAAATTGCAGACACCAATTTCTTTTACCAAACCCGCTTCGACCAAACCCTCCATAGCGCCCCAAGTTTCTGCGATAGGCACTAAATCGGGCTCCATACGCGGCTTTTCAGCCTCGGGATCGTGAATCCATTCGGGTGGGTAGCGCTCTGAAAAATCAACGTACTTAAGCGCAATGGGAAAGTGGATGAGGTATAGGTCAAGACAGTCGAGCCCAAGGTCCTTTAGGCTGCGCTCACAAGCAGCCCGAACATGCTCTGGGCGATGAAATGTATTCCACAGTTTTGAAGTCACCCACAAATCGTCTCTAGTCACGTTCGAAGTTTTTAGTGCCTGGCGCAGGCCCTCACCCACGGCACTTTCATTACCGTAGTCTGCCGCGCTGTCCAAGTGGCGATAGCCAGCTGCCACTGCATCGACCACCGTACTGGCCACAGATTGCTCGGGCAGCTTCCACAAACCTAAGCCAATAGTAGGCATGTGTCCTGCACCTACCTGAATACGATCTTCAACCACGATTAAAGCCTCTCCATCAATTAAACCGTCTGCACCAACCTCATGATCTCACAGCCCCTCTTTAAGTGGGCCAAGTCACTCGCTCCTGAGCGCAAAATTCATCCATAAGAACGGGGAGCCCCGTCGCAAGAGAGTGCTGGGCCGCACTCGCCACCAATAAGGATTTAAAACCTTGGGCTGGAGTTGCCGCATCGACCCTATGGCCCTCTAGCTGCGCCACAAAAGCCAAATGCTCAAAGAAAGTGGCACCGCTGTGTCCGCTAGCTTCTATCGCCGAGGGATAGGTGACCGTCGTACCCGCGTAGGAAGGGTGAGCCGCAACCTCTACCTGAACCCTGGCAGAGGACTCAACGCCTTTGCGAAAGCTTGATGATTCACTGGCTACAAGCCGGCCTTGATCACCCGTCACAACCAGCTCCTCATAGAGCTCCTGACAAAACATATTGAGGGTGAAGTGTGCGAGTGTGCCGTTATCGTAGGTAACAATCACAAAGGCATGATCATCGATATC
The DNA here is from genome assembly GCF_051201685.1 of Luminiphilus sp. nBUS_07. Lineage (GTDB taxonomy): Bacteria > Pseudomonadota > Gammaproteobacteria > Pseudomonadales > Halieaceae > Luminiphilus. The sequence continues at coordinate 3,334,390 of NZ_CP179213.1, forward strand.
AGACCGCACACCTTCGTGCTCAAAACCAATGAAGTTGACCGCCCTGCCACCCTGAGCGTAAACCTTCACGGGGACGGCATCGACGGCCAAGTTGATCAGGTCAAAGTAATGGCAGCATTTTTCAACTAGAGTTCCACCCGAGTAATCATTGAACTTATTCCACTCCCCCACTTTGTTTAGAAACGGCGGCCTGTACTCTGACATAGCCACGGTATGAACCGTGCCTAAAGCTTGTTCAACCCGAATAGCGTGAAAGGCATCCACATACTGCGCCTTGAAGCGGTACTGCATACCCAATTGAACGAATGTGGGGCACGCCTCTGCCATGGTCACCATCCGCTGTGCGTCGGTGAGTGACGTCGCCATGGGTTTTTCTAAAAAGATGGGTTTATCCGTCTTCATAAGGCGCTCAAAAATTGCGCTATGGGTAAAGTTTGGGGTCGCAATTAAATACGCATCGACGTTCTCATCGAGACATAAGGCGTCCAAAGATGGGTATATGGCTAGCGGTTTTTGAGTGAGTGCGTAGTACCCCCGCTGGGCCTGCTCCAGACTGGCAGGGTGTTGATCGTAAACCCCTTGAATACGCACCCGTCCCAACAGTAGTGCCACTCTGAGGTGCTCTTGACCCATCATGCCCAAACCAACAATCGCCAATCGAGGCCCTTGACGGCCATCACCACGGGCTTGCCACGCGTCATTGGCGAGCTGTTTTGACGGCACTGAAAAAAAACGTGGCTTCACTGGTTTAGCCCCAAGCGGTCTTTGCGCCACTCTGAAGCACGGAAATACCACCAAACGCCAATGTTCATCGCAATCAGCGCCATGAGACAGGGAACAAAATAGTGGCTTAAACCTCCGACCAGCCCCAAGGACGAGAACAGTAAATACAGTGCCAACACACAGGACAACAACGTCGTGGCACAGGGCACTGCATAGCTCCAAGGATTCAAATCTAGCGTCTCTTGATGGTGATATACCCAAGCCTCGGCGCGAGGGCGCCATAAACCAAAGCCCAGCATGATGGCGACCTCGAAAATGAACAACACCCCATAGAGATGAAGAAAATGCAGGGGTATCGCTTCCTTGAACAAAAATTGCAAACAACCGTAGGTAACGACATGAAAAACGATGACAACTTTAGCTGCCACGGCGGGGACCTTGCGGGTAAACAAGCCGACAATAACAATGGCGATGACCGGAATATTATAAAAGCCGGTGAATATTCTGATGATCTGCCAGAGCCCCTCGGTCGCAAACTGAAGCATGGGAGCGGCCAAGAAAGAAAACAGTGCGATAACAACGCTCGCCCGTTTTGCAACTTTAATCCGCTGTGGGTCTGTCAGCACTTTTCCTTGAAGGGGTTCCCACACGTCGAGACAAAATAAAGTAGCTGCGCTGTTTAATAGTGAATTAAAGGAGCTGAACACGGCACCCAGAAGCACCGCCAAAAAAAAGCCCCAGGCGTAGCTGGGCAAAACATCACGCACAAGCTGCGGATAGGCGAGATCAATCGACGCCAACTCAGGGCCGTATAAATGAAAGGCAATGACGCCGGGAAGCATCATCAAGAAAGGCACCAGCACTTTAAAAAAACCCGACAGCAAGACGCCTTTTTGCCCCTCGGCTAAGTTCCGCGCCGCTAAAGTGCGCTGAATGACGTACTGATTTGCGCACCAATAAAAGAGGTTTGCGAAAACCATTCCAGTAAAAAGCGTGGCAAAAGGTGTCGGGTCGTTTGACCCCCCAATGGCGTTGAGTTTGTGGGTTTCAGACGTCACGACCGTCTTGAGCCCACTGACCACACTGCCATCGCCCAATAGCGCCAACCCCAAGAGCGGTATTGCCAGGCCCATAATCAGCAGACCTATGCCATTGATCGTGTCAGATACTGCGACCGCCTTGAGCCCACCAAAGATCGCATATAAGGCCCCTGTGACACCGATTACCACCACAGTGAGAGGCAGAGCCCATTCATCGTTAATAGCTAACAACTCCGGTATCGTGAATAGCTTCATCACTGCCAGTGAACCGGAATACAAAACGCTAGGAATCGTCACCAGACCGTACCCAAGCATAAACAGGATTACGGTCATCCTTCGAACATCATCATCAAAGCGCTGATTTAGGAATTCAGGAAGGGTCGTGAACGCGCCGGCCAAATATCGAGGTAGAAAGATGAAGGCCATAAAAACCGTGGCAACAGCCGCCGTAACCTCCCAGGCCATACTGCTCAGATTAAATCCATACGCCGAGCCGTTTAACCCAATTAATTGCTCGGCGGAGAGATTGGTCAGCAGCAGCGACCCCGCAATAATGGGCGCACCCAAGCCCCTACCCGCAAGAAAATAACCTTCAGCAGACTCAGTCTCACCCCGTGTTTGACGATAGGCAATAAAAGCTACCAAGCCCATAAAAAACAGGCAGCTCAGAAGTGTGAAGGTGATGTTGTAGTCCATGGGGGTCGCCCCTATTTCATGCAGCCCTACCCTACGCAGGGAGTGGGCACCGAGCAATGCCTGCCGAGTTCAATCTCGATGATTATTTTTACCCGCCAACAACTTTTCAGCGATTGCAAAAGCGGCCTATGGAAACCACGGGTAAAAGCGAATCCCTATAAAGATCTGTTAATAAGCATTAATGGCGAAACCCATGAAGGCGCACAGTAAGTCGTCCCCACCGATGAAATAATGGGCATTTGGATAAGTCTTCGGCAGGTGCTGCTGGGGGCAGGAATGCCATGACACGTTGTTCGTGTCCCGCTTTCTGTCATTTTTTTAGATATCATCGACGCGCCAAAATGACGGACAGTTCATCCGCGTTTAACTTAGGAGAACGAGCGTTGACTCTTATAGGTGTGGGAGCTTCCCGCTAAAACGCGCACTATGCTGACTTCAATAGGTATCATCAAGACTCGGCAAAAAAGAAACCCCTCGAAAAGGAACCACCCGTGGACTTTGACTACGACCCAATTCCTCTTGCGAATAAAACGCAGCTCACCGCCGCTGAGGGGCTAGCGCGCAGCAATCAATATCTTGAGAATATGAGCAGCCGGCGAACGATACGCCAATTTTCTGATCACCCAGTTCCCAAGGAAATCATTGCAACAGCTGTTCGTGCAGCCGGCACCGCCCCATCTGGGGCCAACCACCAGCCCTGGCATTTTGTATGTATTCAAGATCCCAATATTAAGCGGGAAATTCGCCTCGCAGCCGAGACCGAGGAACGCGCCTTCTACGAGGGCAAAGCCGGTGACAATTGGCTTCAGGACCTTGGTCCTTTGGGTACTGATGCCCAAAAGCCTTTTTTAGAAACCGCCCCTTGGCTAATTGCTATATTTGCTGAGCGATACGGTGTGGACACTAACGGTAAAAAACGGAAAAACTATTACATTTCAGAATCGGTCGGCATCGCCACGGGGTTTTTAATTTCCGCCTTGCACACCGCAGGCCTGGCCACCCTCACCCACACACCCAGCCCCATGAAATTTCTGAACCGTATTTTGGGCCGTCCCAGCAACGAGCGACCATTTGTGTTGATGGTTGTGGGGTACGCCGCTTCAGATGCCCAAGTACCCCGAGCCGCCACAGTGAAAAAGCCATTTGGTGAAATCACCACATTCGTTGAACCCGCTTCACCTTGATGTGAATTACCTTGGCGCAAAACCGCCCAGCCGCAGATCAGGGCGTTTTTGGGGCGGGCTGCAATAAAATGTTGTGATCCGCGACCCCGAAATTTCCGGGACCGAGGAACAAGAGCACAGCTGAAGCTCACTCGCCTGAATTTTTACAGCGCTACAAATCGCCTATCCAGTTGCCATGAAATCCCGGAGGTATTCGGTGCGGGATGTGAATGCAGGCAACGGGGCCATCGGCGATAGCCTGAGCATTCAAGATACGAAGCTCAGTGGTGTCGGTTTTCGTGTTGATTACATAGCCTAGCAACCACCCCTCACCCTCCGCAGCTCCATCGGCACCGGGAACAAAAACAAACTCGCCGCCAATATCCTCGGGGCCAAACGAATACTCCTGTCGTTGGCCGGTGCTCAGATTATGGTGAAATAGACTGTTGGGCTGAGCAAAATTGGAAACGGGCGAACTTGGCAAACCTACCGTCCAAGTGTGCTGATAAGACTGACCGAAGAAACGCTCGTCTACCCGGGGAAATTCCTGAGGAGCGGCATCAAGGGTGCTACGGGTCACTTGCCGTGTACTCAGGTCTATTTCCCAGCGTTCTAAACCCATCGGCTGACCGTTGGGACCGTCAGGGCCATGGGCGAACATGGTTTCATACACGGCCGCATCGATAACCACGGTGTTTTCATCAGTCTCATAGCTGTTGGCAACGTGAAATAACCAACAAGGATCTACCTCGCACCAGATAACCTCATCCGAAGTACCTGATCGTGGCAGTAAACCGACGCGGGCCGAACGTTCGCTATCCCAGCGATAGGGAAATTTAAAACCCTTGGCCATTGCACCTAGGGAGAGCGTAACAGGCAGGTCAAAAATGACGACAAAATGCTTTGTCAGAGTGCACTCATGGATAGAGGGTCCATCGGATACCGGTATTTTCAATTGTCTGAGAACCTGCCCCTCACAATCAATAGCGACATGGCAAACATGGTCGGGCATCAAAGGTGAGTAGGTGATGGCGTGCCACTCCCCCGTTAATGGATCCTCATGGGGATGCGCTGTGAACGGGCTCGTCAGGGCACCGTCAAAATCGGTATACGCCACCGTATCGAGATCGCCGTTTAACTCTACCGGCGTTGCCCCAGCTTCAACCAGCGCCAATATCCGACCACCCAAGCGCAGCACATTCGTATTCACTGTATCGCCAGGGCCGGTGCGTGGACCAGGGGCCGCTGGCGGCCCCCCCGCTGCCTCGAGGGACCGGGAGCGTACATAGCGGTTGTGGTACCACTCTGCACGGCCGCCATTAAGGCGTATACCGTGCACCATACCGTCACCCAGAAACCAGTGATGACCTCTGGGATCGGGTTTAAAGGGGTTGGGACCAATTCGCGCATAGCAACCGCTCAGTGCTTCGGGAATCTCTCCCTCTACCTGAAGATCGGTAAGACTAAACTCTTCCTTAAGGGGCTCATGAATGCCGGTCAAAAAAGGGTGCTTGCGCCAGGGATTTTTCAGTTGTCGCGCCACCTTGTTTGAGGTGGTTAGACCACCGCCGACAACCTTACGTATGGTGTTCTCTACAGATGACATACTGAATACTCGCGTTGACGGCGGTTTACCTTAGCTCACTGAATACCCAAGGTCGACTGCAAAATCTGACGTGGCATCGATTCGGTCAATCATCGCGTTGACCTGTCGCACCCCGCTGCCAAAGCTCCAGCGCGCGCCCATGCTGGGAACGCTCCAAATTTTCCCAGCGCCTCTCGGTTTAACGATACTAAGCTGAAAATGCAGAGCTATCCCTGCGCGCACAACATCGCTCACAGGAACTTCCTGCCGAGGTGGACCATGCTAAGTAGCGCTCAAATTTTGAGTGATACAGACTTCAAAAAAAGGGCTTCATCTTTAACAACATTGTTAGTGACACATTACCTGCAGGCCGATTGCTCAGTTTGAACTCTGGGTACCCGAGGGCTTAATTGCGTAAAAGGAATGGGCAGACATAATCATCAGCACATTACATAACAAGCCCACGGTGCCAGGGTGCAGACCGAAGGGCATCCACCCCAGAGACCAACCACTAACCGCAACGCATAACCCAGTCACCAAGCCCAACATAATGGGTGTCGTGCGTAAACTGGGGAAGTTAACTCCGAAATAAAAGGCGGGGGCGATCTGCAGCAAAATTTCAAATTTCAAAACAAACAAACGATATAAAGTCAGGTTTTCCTGAGTACTCAGCCACACTAACCCACCCAAAATTAACCAGGCACACCACTGCCCAACCCGGGCGCACCCTGCATCGCTGGCGGTAGGCCTAATATATTTGCCGTAAATGTCTTTCGCGAAAATGGAGGACAGCGTCAGCAGGGCTGAATCTGCGGTACTCATCAGCGCCGCCAGAATAGCCCCCAGTAACAATGTCACCACAGCGTGCCCAAACCAACCGGTGCTGAGGACATCACGCATAATCAATGCCATAACCTGGTCTGCGGCAGCACCTTCCAACCCGGGAAAACGCGCGATAGCCACAAAACCCAATGCCAAGACAACAACCACTGCAAACAGCGGTAATACAGCCATGCCCGCTAAGGACTGTTGCAGAGTACGAGCTGATCGAGCCGCGTAAATACGCTGAATAGCTTGTGGATAGACCGAGGCGCCGATGCCAATCAGCACGACCGTTGAAAACCAGGTGACCGCAGCGCGCCCCTCCGGCGGAGCGAGTTTTTCCGGTGCAATATCTCGTAACTGTGTGAAAGCTGGCGACCAACCGCCCATATCGCGCTCAATAATAAGGGCGATCAGAATGAAACCTGTCAGCATCATCGCGCCCTGAATCGCATCGGTCCAAGCGACGCTGCGCATGCCGCCCATGGTTGAATAAACCATCATAATAATCGCCAACATCACGACGCCCCAAAAGGCGTCAACCTGGCCACCACTAAGACCCTCGACCATGAGGCCCATAACCTTCAACTGGGCAAGCACGTAATTGATAAGAACAATCATGAAGCACAGCGCCACAAGTGCAGACAGTGCGCGTGAGGGAAAACGGAACTCAATGTAGTCCGTAGGCGTAATAAATTGCTGCTCACGGGACAAACGTTGAAGTCGGGGAGCGAACAGCAGATAGCCGGCGACAACAGCGATCATGCTGTGCAAAATGGCCAACCAGGTGAAGCCCACTCGGTAGGCCTGACCCGTAAAACCGAAAAGCGCATTGCCACTATACTGGGTCGCAAAAAGTGTCAGCATGAGCACCCAAAGCCCCATGCCCCTGCCTCCCAGGTAATAATCTCCCAGGCTGCGGTCTTGACGTTGACGACTGGCGAACCATCCAATGATTAACAGTGAAAGCAAATAGCCCGCGAGAAAAATAAGCGAGCCGGTTTCAAGGGGTAAATCCTGCATATTTATTCTACGGGCTCGTCAGGCCAGCCTCGCAGTGCGCCCCAGACCACCAGCGCAGAGAGTACTATGGCGGCAACGAGTGTCACCCAGACCCAACCGGGTACTAGCCAAGCTTGCCAACCAAAATTATCCTCGGGCCAGTACCACGGAATTCCCAAGAAAATACTTAGCAATACCAAACTGGCCCAGCGCCCCCTATCTTTGAGCTGTTGTGTCATAGGTATCCGCAAAGACCTCCGGCCGTTTTGGAAATGCGTGCCCAGTGCTAGTCTATGGCCTGTGTATCAATAGCGGCGGACCTACCTGCACGGTGAAATCGCTCGGACGCCCAGCTGAGTACGCCATAACCCACTGCGAGCAACAGCACAGCACCGGCCTCAAAGACCAGTTGGGTAGGTTCAAACTCTTTACCCTGCAAAATGATCAGTCGTGTTATGCCCGTAATTGCAATCAACACTGGTAGCGTTACCGGCACACTGTGGGTTGCATAGTAGGCACACGCCATGCCCACGACCTCAAGATAAATAAACAGCAACAGAAGATCGGCAAGGCGAACACTGCCTTCTCGGGAAAATTCAATAATTTCCATGACGACCGCCACCATAGCCAGTACACCGATCAACACCAAAACCAAGCGCTCACCGATACTAAAAAGGTCGAGTACGATGCGATCGAAGCGTGCTAAAAACCGCTCCTGATTTGGATCCTGTTTGCTCATGTTCTACTCCCATAATGTCTGGTAAGCCCGCAGGCTACTAGGGTGTTTACACGCTCCGTTGTAACACACTACGCGACCCCACAAATAAGGGATTACCATGAACGCAACTCAGGCTCACCCCTACAGTCCATGACCTTATTAAGAATCTTGCGTAACTAACATCTTCCTGCTGCTGCGCACTCCCCCGTAAATAAAACCCCTAACTACCAGCGGGTACAGCAGCCAATGCACAAGCCATCGTGGTAAGGCGTGGGATTTTCCTGTCGGACCATGCAGTCTTAGCCCCGTGGGCTGAGGACCCACAATTGAGCCCCAACGGTGGGACGGTGGATTAAAGCGCGCCGGCATTGGACGCTCCGTCACTCTCGCGCGCAGATTTCTGCACAACACCTTATAGGCCCAATTGCGAGCGGAACAACGCAATGGATCGGTTGCGGCAACATCACCTATCGCAAAGATACGAGCGTACCCCTCAACGTTTAAATGAGCATCAGTGCGCACGAAACCTGCAGCGTCCAACATATCCTTCGGTAAAAAATCGGTATGGGGCTTCAACCGGCCAGCGGCCCAAATTATAAGCTCGGCCTGAAAGCTTGGCTGACCCGCTTCAAACTCGAGGCGTCCACCTTGTAAGCGTGAGGTCACGGCATCACTAGATACAATCGCACGGTGCCCCCCATGCAAAACCACCCCCTGTCGAGCTAACAGCTTTTGATGATGGTGCTGGGTATTTTTAGGGTAGCCAGGAAGCAATTCATGGGCAGAAAAAAATAAGGTGATTTCTTTATTTGGATAGGCACGCTTTAAATTATAAGCAGCGCTGACCCCTGAAGGTCCACCACCCACGACGGCAACCGAGCTCGCCGCGGTCACCGCTTCAATTTGGGCGTTCAGACGGGACTCTATGAGTTGATGCGTTTCAAGACGATCGTCCCGCCAAAACCCATTGCTTACTCCGGAAGCAATCACTAGATAGTCCCAGTGAAGAGAGCGATGTTCGCCGCCCGCAAGCTCAAGAGCCGCTGTGCGTGCCACAGGATCCACTCGTATCGCCTTACCGTGAATAATTTCGACACGAGAGAGACGTCGATAGCGATCAAGAGACGTCAAATAATCACGCCGCCATTGAGCGTGCCCTGTGAGCCGTAGCCCCAGCTCCTGCCCACTCACCAACAGGGGTTTGGTGGTAACAGCAATAACACGGCAGTGCCGAGATAACCGCCCTGCGGTTAATATTCCGGTATCGCCCATGCCAAGTACCAGCACTGTGGGTAATGCGCCTGATGCTGGACTGGCAGGGGCATCCTTCATAAATCGATTCGACATCCCGCTAAAATAATTTGTGCTCACCGAGCTCGCTGACCAGGTCACCTTGGATGATTCGCTGATAACATTCGCCCAGCGTCTTTGAGCCACTCTCCGGAGTGAGTGCCTCGGAGTAGGCGCCAGAGTCTTCAGACCAAACCAGCATCGATTCAGTCGCATAAAAATGCGCTATGCGCAGGAATTCCGCCTGATCTCGAACTCGGCTAGACAGCAGCCCAAAGGGTGACAAGACGGCGGCAGCAATGAGAAATAACCGTGGCGGCAAGGACCGCGTTTTTATCGGCTGCTGCAGTATCTGACCCAGAAGCTGCGCTTGCCCTACAGGTGTAATTGCCGGGCCGGGACCACCGATCGGCAAGATGGCGCCGATCGCCGCTGCACTTGTCAGTTGTTCGACGATAAAACTGGCCAGGTCCTCTTCGGCAATAGGTTTGCATGCGGTTAAGGTGCCATTGCCAAAGATAAAAAAGGGCTTACCTTGCTGCAGCCGCGCGATTTGTCCCGACAATGATTTAAAAAACGCCGTCGGCCTGATAATGGTCCAAGGCAAAGTTGACCCTCGTAGCTTCGCTTCAAAGCGCAACTTCTCTCTTTGAAAAGCCAGACGGGGTTTTTGCACACAAATGGCGGAAAGCAGTAGGAACCGTTGCACACGCCACTGGCTCGCAACCGCTAGCAGTCGATTGTTAGCTTCGTATTCCACAAGCCGGGCGTCCCGAACACCCCCGGAGCGACTCGCCAAACACGAAATGACGGCGTCGCAGGGCTCGATGTCCCACAAAAACTGTTCGGAAGCAGTAAGCTCGCCATATACGCATTCAAGTTTTGGGTGTGTCAGGGTCCATGTTGCGCCGGCCCGCAACTGTGCGACGACACCATAGCCCTGCTGCAGTAAAGCCCCGACAACATGACGACCAATATAGCCGCTCGCACCCGCAACCAATACTCGGTGGATCACAGCCAAACTCCAATGATTAACAAACGGCCGATACTTATATCCCCTGATTTCGGTTTACCGCGGTCTGCACGGACACTCTCACCATGGCATGTTGGTGTCTTTTGAGAACTCGACGCCAAGCCGTCACCTCCCTTGAGTAATATTGAAGCTTTGTATTACCAAGGCTTTAGGTGAATCTGCCGTAGATTAAGGCTGAGTATTCCCTCAAACCAACAAATCTTGAAGCACTAACTGACCCATGTCAGGTTGCGAATTGAACCCATCATCGTGATCGCCTGATCAGTCCCGACAGGACACTATCGATCGGCTAATACCCTTAAGTGTGCTTCATGCTGCCCACGATCAATGCGGTAAAAGCCAATAGCCACCAACATAATAATCCACAACAAATACTGACAGGGCACCAGCAGAGCGCCCAAATTCCATATGGTTTCTGCAGGGACCTCACTAGGCGCGGCACCACTGGGAAATGCCACCACCTGCAGCAACATTCCAGCGATAAACGTCCCAATACCCTGATTTGTTTTCTTGATAAAGGTAATCGCCGCAAAAAAAACGCCTTCATTACGGCGCCCAGTTCTGACCTCAGCCTGCTCCACCAAGTCAGCAACCATGGAAGCCAATATAGCCTGCATGGCAATAATCATCCCCAAATCAATAGTCTGCAGCGTTAACAGCATAGGAAATAGCCGAGGATCCCCATTTTCTGGAAGCCATCCCAGCAGACGCAGAACTACAGCGGCAGGCTGTAACAAAAATGCAATGACTCCGAGCATGATCACTGCACGGCGTTTACCTAACCAACGTGAGACTGGAGGACCCACCATGAGACCTAACGTTGCCGACACGATGACCATAGCTGTCCAGTAAAAAATCTGAATGGAAGAAAACTCCCAAAAATATGTCAGCATCAAGAAGGTTAAAGCTGCTGTTAACCCGCCGGCGGCTGCACTTGCCATTCCGGAGATGAACAAGGCAAGAAAGCTCCTGTCTCCTAGCAGTTCAAAAATTTCCGCGAATATGGTCCGCAAACGCTTGGTAGGTCGGGCTGGAAAGTCGGTGATACGAACGTGGCTTTGGGTACCAAAGGCTGACAGTAAAATAATAGTGAAGATGAGCCCACCTGCTATCAGCCCGTAAGTTTCATAGCCCTCGCGGTTGAGGGTGCCTATGGCGTAATTTTCGGTGGGCACCAAAAGAAAACCGAACATAAAAACCGCCAGCAAAGCACCCCCCGCCCAACCAAAAAAATGCCGCCAAGCCTGCACTGTGGTGCGCTCATCGTAGTCTTGGGTGAGTTCAGGCATTAGGGCCGAGCTCGGTGTTTCAAAAAAAGTAATCAGCGTGCGGATTAAAATGGCAAAAGCGAGTAGATATAAGAATAAGCCCTGATTGCTCAACTCAGGGGGCTGCCACAATAGAAAATAACAGAGGGCGACCGGTAGCGCGCTTGCGTACATAAAAGGATGTCGACGGCCCAATCGCGAACGAGTATTGTCCGACCAATAGCCCACCACAGGGTCACTGACCGCATCAACAAGGAGTGCAATCAGCAGAGCAGTTCCTGCTAATGCCGGCTCCAGACCCACTACGGTTCCGTAAAACAACAGCAAAAAATAGGCAAAGCCATTGTCTTTTATACCGTAGGCCGCCGACCCAAGGCCGTAGGCCAGCTTAACCCGCAGTGGCAGCGAGGTAGCGGTGGCGCCGCCATCAGTCAAGATTGAACCCCTGGGCTGCACGCCAAACGAACGCCGCCATGAGCCTATCGAAAGACAGGCAAGCGTCGACTACTTGCTTCAGTAAAATATTCATGCCCCACACCTTTTTATTTTTTTCCGCCACCACTGAGGCTGTGAAACCTTGGGCTAAAGTGACGGTTAGAGCTTAGATCATAAACAAACTTTTCACAGCCTCTCGCTCTCGATACGCTTGGTCCCACTGACGCAGAGCCTCTCGCTCGCCGATAAGATCCGTCTCAGTAAAACGCATGAATTGCAAAAAAGCCGCGAGGGTACAATCGCTGACACCGGGGTCAGGACCCTCCACAAACTGTCGACCATCACTTAAAAGCGCCTCGACGTAATCAAAGCCTAATTGAATACGCTGAGCGAGCTCCTGGGCTCTCGGCAAATCTGCCGGAAGACCCAAGGGTGATTTTTGACAGTGAACATATTGCGCCATGTCCAGTGCGATACGCATTTCAATAACGCGCTCTATATTACGCGCCTTGGCTTTGTCTTCAATGTGATCAGGCCGCAGACAAGGACCCGCAACTGCGTCTTCCAAATAATCAATAATGGTCAGCGACTCCGTGATGAATTGCCCTGACTTCAACTCTAGTACCGGCAACGTGCCCCAAGAATTTCTCGCTAAATGCTCCGGCTCTCGATGTCGGCCTTTTAAGGTGTTCACCGTAATACGTTCAATGTCGAACTCACAGCCGAGGGCTTCACGCTCGGCTAAATATAAGGTGACGCGCATCGGATTGGGTGCCAATGGCACGGTGTAAAGTTTCATGAGCAGTCCTCTTTAATTGCCACCTTACAAAGTTTCAAACGTCTCAGGATCATTGGGTCCCACCTCACACCACACTAAACCCAGCGCGACTGATTGGCAGGTTGCGAATACGCTCGCCACAGGCGCTAAAAACTGCATTACAAACCGCGGGGGCTACGGGTGGTAAAGCCGGTTCGCCCGCTCCAGACGGTGGATAATCTGATGCCAAGAATTCGACGTTGATTTTTGGACTCTGGGGCATTCGCAATAGTGGGTATTGGTGAAAATTCGTTTGTTCTATTGCCCCAGAACTAATGCTAATACGTTGACCTGCGAGCGCGCTCAAGCCATCGACGATACTGCCCTGAAACTGATTCTCAGCACCACTCAAATTAACAATTTGACCAAGGTCCGCAGCCACCCATACCTCATGCACAGTCACTGCTCTATCTGCGCTGACAGAAACCTCGGCGACTTCAGCGACATGCCCAGCGTGACTAAAAAAGAAGCTCAACCCCAATCCCCGGCCTTCAGGTAACACACGGCCCCAACCCGCTGATCGAGTAACCGCCGCAATAACCTCGCGCGCTCGGACCGTGTTGAGGCTAGCCAAATCATCGGGTTTAAACCACTTATCCTCACCGAGTGCAGCCATTAAAAAATCTCGGTGGTCTTTGCCAGCCGCCTCTGCTAGCTCGTGCAGGAAGCTTTGTTCTGCGAAGGCATAGACGTTAGATATGGGCGCACGCCATGCTCCTGTCGGGGTTTTGGAGGCCACCAGGGTCTGTGAAACATGAACATTAGGAACCACTTCGTCGGGAAAGTTATAGCCCCGATAACCTGCACCGTAGTTAGCTTCTTCCCCGTCAGAGGACACCGACACCACGTGATTTCGCCAACCGGTCAAAGCTCCCGTTTCAGACAGTGTCGCCTGCAATCCAAAATAGGCCGGTGAACGATAAAAATCGAACGCCATATCATCCTCTCGCATCCACTGCAGCTTGACCGGCTTACCGATGTGTTTTGAGATAACAGCCGCTTCACGTACATACTCATTCGAAAGACGCCGGCCAAACCCACCGCCGCCCCGAACCTGATGCACCGTGATAGCTTCCGCTGGAAGCTCAAATAACTTCGCTAAGGTAGCCTGGGCATAACCCGGAGTTTGGCTAGAGGTCCACACCTCAATCGCCGTTGCGCTAACGTTTGCCACACAACTCTGCGGCTCTAACTGGGCGTGAGAAACAAAATCTGTCGCGTAAACACCGCTGACGACCCTGCTGGCATTGGCGAAAGTCCCCTGGGGATCGCCCGCGCTTTTCACCTCTCGCGCTCCCGTCGGCCGCTGGGCCGCTTTGAGTGCAGTCGCCTCAATCGCCAAAGAGTTGTCGGTCGATGCCGCAGTGATATCCCAGTCGATTTTTAAACTGCGCCTGGCCTTAATGCCAGCCCAAGTGTTCGAAGCGACAATCGCGATGCCCCCCGCTACATGGACACTTTTACTGAGGTCAAAACTCGGAGGCCCAGCATCGCCAGCAACGATAAACGCATCCAGTATGCCCGGCAGGGCTTTCACCTCATCAAGGTTCGCGGCTTTGGGCACGCCACCAATTTGCGGACACTTAACATAGGTGGCGTACACCATGTCAGGAACTGCGACATCAATACCGAAAATGGGCCGCCCACGCACAATATCCGCTGCTGCTGCATTCACAATACGCTGCCCCAGCAAGCGATAATCGGCTCGAGCCTTTAATACCACCTCACCATCGGCAGGCACTGGCTGTTCTGTCGCGGCGGCGACAAGTTCAGCAAAGCTGGCACTGCGACCCGAAGGTGGGTGAATCACTTTCGAAGGTTGTGTTGTTAGCTCACCTCGGGGAACTCGCCACTGCTGGGCCGCGCTGCGTAACAGCATCTCTCGTGCAGCGGCTCCCATTTGACGCAGTTCATTCCACCGATTGCGAACCGACAGTGAGCCGCCCGCAAACTGGGCGCCGTAACGAGTGGCATCAATTGGTGCGAGAACAACTTCCACGGCCTCCCAATCGGCATCAAGCTCTTCAGCTACGATCATGGGAAGCGCAGTATTAACGCCTTGGCCAACATCGGGATTAGGTGCGGCGATGACGATACGACCGTCATCATGAATGACCACATAGGGATTAAGCGCGTTTGCTGGCGCGGACGTTTTCGCGGCCGCCAACACGGTGATACCCCCACTGCTCAGGGCAAGGCCAAAACTCGAATAGCGAATAAAGTCCCGCCGCTTCATACCCTTATCGATAGCCGAGCTCATGCCGACACCCCATCATCGGATTGCCGCTCAGGGGTGCCCTGTCCAACCTCATAAAACGACAAACTCTGTAACTGGGTCGAGGCTGTCTGTATCGCGTCAACGATCCGAGAATAGGTACCACAGCGGCAAATATTGCCAGCCATAGCGCCTTCAATAGCTTCCAAGGATGGATTTGGATTGCGCTTTAGCAATGCGGCTGCGCTCATGATCTGACCCGCCTGACAATATCCGCACTGAGCAACATCATGGGCTATCCAAGCGTCCTGAACTGGATGTAAAGCATCACCTGCAAGCCCCTCGATAGTGGTCACCTCACGCCCAGTGATGGCTCCCAGCGGTAACTGGCAGGAGCGGACTGGCATGTCGTCCAACCAAACTGTGCAAGCGCCGCACTGTGCGACGCCACAGCCATACTTGGCACCCACCAAACCCAACAGGTCGCGCAAAGCCCACAACAGGGGCATATCGGGGTCCACATCTGGCAAGTCATGGGATTTGCCGTTGATATTGATTTGCATTGTTTGCTGTCCTTCGCCTTCTCTACTTCATTGTAAGGCACTTGCGCTGCCGTACTCTTACACTGGCTTGGTTTTTAACAGTGCCAATTGCTTGGGTTGGCCCTATCGAGACACCGCACGCGCGTAGGGAACACTCCCCCGCCAATAGCACCAAGCGCCAAAAATGCAGGTCGAGAGCACCACCACTAACGCCCAACGAATCGAATTAGCACCGGTGTAGGCAAAATAATCGCTGAGCATACCCACCACTAAAGGGCCCAACCCAAGACCTAACAAATTAATAGCCAAGAGCATGAGGGCCGACGCCTGGGTGCGCCAATGTGCGGGGACCAAATTTTGAACCGCGGCGTAACTGGGGGCGATCCAGAAACTGGCAAATACGGCGGAAATACCCATGAACACTAACGCAAAGGGCAGTCCATCCGGCCCTCCAATGCGATGAGTTTCGGGCCACAAAACAAAGGCTAATTGGGTAGGCAGGGCAATCAGCAGGCCAATGACCGGTACGCGCAATTGCCAACGGGGGTCCTTACGCGCCAATCGATCAACCAGCAAACCTCCAGTAACCGCGCCCAAGGTGCCACCAAAAACGCCAATCAAGCCCAGCCAAAGACCGGCGTCGACCAACGACATGGCATGCACGCGCACCAGAAAGCTTGGCGACCAAATCCCCAATCCATAACCAGCGATACCCGCAAACCCAACCCCTGAAGCAATCCATAAAAACCCGGGAAGCCGGGTTATACCTTTGATCGCCACGAGCAAGGATTCATCACCCACCGCAGAGCGAGGCTGGCGACGGGGTTCTTTGACGGTAAAAAATAAGAGGATGGCCAGCAAGACACCGGGGATTCCAAACACTAGAAAGACCATGCGCCAACCGAGAGCCTCGGCTAAGAGGGCGCCACCAAATAGGCCCACAAGGATGCCCAAATTAGGTGCCGCGGCAAGAACGCCTTGGGCTAACGCCCGCCGCTCCGGCGGAAAATAATCGGTAATTAAGGCTTGTGAGGGCGGCGTCCCTCCGGCCTCTCCGATACCCACACCCACTCGAAGGACGGCGAGGTGCGCAAAGCTTCCTGCCGTGGCGCAAAGCGCTGTAACAGCACTCCAGGTAGCCATCGACATTGCCAACACATTGCGCCGGGACCAGCGGTCGGCAAGACGTGCCACGGGAATGCCCAAAACGGCGTAAAAAAGTGCAAATGCCAGCCCAGAAAGTAAGCCCATTTCTGTGTCAGAGGCATTGAACTCAGCTTTTATCGGCTCCAGAAGAATCGTCATTACCTGACGATCTACAAAATTGAAAACGTAGCCTAAGGTGAGCAGCGCGAGTACGTAATTACGATAGCGTGTACTAAACGCCTTGTAGGGTGCCTCGTCTTCAACGGAACTTAATGGCTCGTGAGTTTCGGTATCAACTGATGTAGTCACAGGCACGTCCGGCATTCAGCTTTTCGAACCACGGTTTTGCACCAATAGTCGCGGAATCAGAACAGGCGTGTCGCGTAAATAGGCTTGATACGCGGGATCATTACCCCACTGCGACACGCCACGGTGAGCCAAAGTCGGAATACCGCTAATTCGCGTCAGTAAAACCACCACAAAAAGTGGCGAGAGCACCGTGGCAAACTGCCAGCTCTGCATAACGGGCAGTGCCGCCAAAAACACTCCCGTCCACAGCATGATTTCACCCAAGTAGTTCGGATGGCGACAAATTGCCCACACGCCACGAGAGATAAACTGCCCAGCATTAGCTGGGTCCTTACGGAAATCACCCTTCTGCTTGTCAGCTACGACCTCCAAGGTAAAACCCCCAAACCAGATCAACAGGCCCAACCCAGCAAACCCAGTAAGTGCAGCATTAGGCGTCAAAATCGCGACCAGTGCCGCGCTGCTCGTCAGGCTCACCCAGACACCCTGCAAAGTCCAAACGAGCAAGAAGTGCCAGAAGGACTGTTTAATTTTACGAAACCGGCGATCCTCCCCCACATCGGCGATACGCAAAAATAAAAAAGTACCCAAGCGCAGGGCCCAAACCACCACTAAAGCGGTCATTACATAGCTATAAGTACTTGGCGCCGGGTTCAGCATTAACGCCAGTAACACCGCACTAATGAAGGTCAAACTGCCGATCAGATCGTAGAAACGCTCGGTTCGCGCCCACCAGGCGTAGCCGAAGCCCAAGAGCTGGATAAGAAATATCGCTGCGAAGATAACAGGAAGTACCGACACACCAACAATTCGACTATCCAATGGATTTATAAGGCCCGCATAGAGTAAGCAAACCAGAACTAACAGCGGCGGCATCAGATGCTTTTTGGTCAACATGAATTAGCTAACCTCATCAAGGGCAGCAGCGGGCTGCCCTCTGGGCTTGTTGATTCACCGATTGACCCCCGGCTGTACGTTGCTGCACCAGTCATGGTGCTGTACCGGGAGGAAAATCTCCCAGCAGCTCACTGGCGACTGCCGTGGTGGCCTTGTAGCGCTCACTCATGGTCGGATGATCTTTTAGCCGGCCTTCAGCAATACCGCGCCAAACAATCTTTCGGGTACTTGCATCAATAACGTCGAGGATCGCTGTGCCCTCGTCATATTCACGCACAGACGGCCCCGAACTGTAACCAACCATCACCGAGCTGCCATAACTGCCCGCCGAAACACCACCGTGCATACCTTTGTCGTACCCTGTGGAGTGAATAATCTGCTGACGCTGCTTGGAGACGGTGTAATTAATCCAAAAATCAGCACCCTCGGCTTTGCTTTCGCGCAGATTGTGCACAGCAAGCTCCTTGCTAACCACTTCGCGAATGCGTTTATCCGATGAATTAAATTTTCGGTATTGAGCTTCACGCGAGTGCACGACGTCATCATACCAACGGTAGGTTTTAAAGTTTGAAAAATCAAAATCCTGATCGTAGTCGAGCTCGTAGGTCGGCTTACTCGCACAGGCCGAAATCATGCCTATCACTACAATGAAAAATACAGTCCGAAACATTAAGGTAACCTAGCGGTGATGAACGCCAAGGAAGAATACACGTTTGACCCCAATTTGACTGCCCCGTTGGATACTCAATAATGATTACCCTCGCATTTCTATCGGGCACCGAAAACATTCCCCTCCATGCCATTACCCAGTGGCGCAGTGGGCTTTCGGCAGCCGATCAACAGCGAATTGCGCTAATGAAGGGAGAACCCCGAAAAACCGAGTTTGTAGTGGCGCGAACGCTACTCCAGACACTGGCTCGGAACCGTTTGGGCGTATCCGCCGAAGTTGTGTCAGCTGTAAATACTGCTCCGAGGTTACTCACCGCCGACGGTCGGTCAATTGCCTGCAGCATCAGCCACTCGAACAAAGCGATCCTCGTCGGGATCAACACGGTAGGATCCATTGGAGTGGACGTAGAACACCACCGGCCCAGATCAGTAGCTAAGGTGGTGCAGCGCTACTTTTGGCCGGAGGGTCAAACCTATTTTGGCAACTGTAACGAGGCCGAAGGCAGGGCTTGGTTTTATCGCCAATGGTGCATACGTGAAGCGCTGGTGAAATACCAAGGTGATGGCAATCTTTTCCAACTATTGGGAAGACCGCTTAATTTATCCTCGGGGACAATAGGCCTGATCAGCCAAAACAATACCCGGACTGTGGCTGTCATAAGCTCGGGAGGGGTCCGGCCTGAACTGTGTTTCCCGAAGCTCGATCAAAATGGGCAATGGGAGTTTTCTCCGTTAAGCCCCGAGACGGACTTAGCTGAGTTGACCCCCCTACCGAACCAATAACTTGAGCAGATCTAACCTGACCTAAAGAAAGTCGTGGCAGATCAAGAACCGGGATTCTGTACTCTTGGTGTGCGTCATAGGCCACAGTCTCAATCTCAAACGGTGCCAATGCTGCTCGATATATCAACATCTCAACAACAGCAGCCTGACCGAAGTAACGAGCCCACACTGCCTTGGCAGCGTAAAAAGCCTGCCCCCTCGTTAATTTTAGGAGTGCAAACTGGTCACCATTTGACGAGGGCTGGAGGCAAACCCCTTTGTTTTGTATCAGGGTGTTGGCCGACCGTGGGCTTACGGCTTGCCAAAGTTTGATCATTGAGTGAGCTTGCATCGCGATAGTGCTTCCTGTGGCAACATTAGAACGATCAATTTCTCGCAGTTTTATGACCATTCAAGCCATCAAATCCTCCCCACCAAGGCTAAAAAATGTTGAATTGTGGCGCTCAAAATTTCAACCCTTCTGCGCGGTAACAATGCGACCCCAACGCCAATACCCCATGTTATGGCTCAGGGCTCAAACCTATTTTCAGCGCCGCGCAGCTGGCGAGAGCGTTTGGGGAGCTGAGCTCATAAAAGTCCGAAAAACAGGCCTCATGCTAGGGGTGACATGGGCACCACCCTCTAACCCACAACCCTTGGGTGAGTTACTATCCCGCCACACATTCGCGGGACTCATCATTCTCGCTTACTTGGAATCCACGGCACCATGATCAGGATCACCGCATTTACCTCCCCCGACCTCAGCGTCGATAACTGGGCGATTAGCTCAGGCGATGCTTGGTGCGTAGTGGGGCCCAATGGCTCGGGAAAGCAATTCATTGACCGACTGTTGTTGGGGCAGCTCGAGGGCGATGGCCAAGGGTCGGTCACCCATGAGCTGCCTATAACGGCGATAAGCTTGGTGTCTTTCGAACAGCAGCAAAGCATCTTTGAGCGAGAGTTAAAGCTTGCGGCTACCGATTTACTGCCTGAAAGCGAAACTGCCACCCGGGCGATAGACTTTTTACCCACCGATAAAACCAATGACCCCCTTTTGGATGCATTGAATTTGCGCCACCGATTAGATCGACCGTACACCCAGCTCAGTACTGGAGAGAGCCGTAAATTGCTCATTGCTCAAGCCCTACTCCAAGGCGCCAAAGTTCTTATTCTTGATAATCCGTTCGATAGTCTCGACCACAAAGCCTGCGAGAATCTGTCGGCGGCATTAAAATCGGTTTGGGAAACAGGCACGACCATCGTATTTTTGTTAAGCAACCGCAGTGACATACCCCAGTGGTGTGGCGCCCTGGCCACGGTACAAAATGGCTTGCTCACATGTCTTGATGATGACGAGCCAGCTCAAAAAGAACAATTTCTGGAGGCCTTATTTTCACCGACAGACCAGCCAGACTGGCCGGAGCAAGCGAAGCATCTCGCCGATTTCCCTCACGAGTACATTATTGACATCGCCAACGCATCGGTGAGTTACGGCCAACAGATCGTTCTGCGTGACCTGACCTTGCAGCTAGCGCCCCTTGAGCACACCTTAATTACCGGGGAAAACGGGGCGGGCAAATCAACCCTGCTCGGCTTAATCACCGGCGACAACCCGCAAAGTTACAACAATGACGTTCGAGTGCTGGGCTACCGACGGGGTCACGGAGAGTCTATTTGGGAGTTGAAGCAGCAGATGGGTATCGTTAGCAGCGAACTCCATCGATTTTACCGGGTACGTTGCGATGCCCTCACGGTGGTTTGTTCCGGTTTTTTCGATTCTATTGGTGTATATGAGCAGATCAGCGAAGTTCAGGTGAACATTGCCAAACAGTGGCTGCAGGCGGCGGGCCTGCGCGAACACGGCTCGGCGCCCTTTCACACAATGAGTTACGGCGAGCAGCGTCTGGTCCTCATTGCCCGTGCCTTGGTCAAGTCGCCATTGCTGTTGGTTTTAGACGAGCCAACTCAGGGCCTTGATGAGTTAAATCGATCAAGAATTTTGGACTTACTGACCACACTCGAAAACCGCCGTCATACCACACTGATCTTTGTCAGCCACCGGCAAGACGAATATTTGCCACTTTTTAAGCGCCATCTACATTTGAAAATTCCCGTGAACGAGGATAAAGGTTTTAAATAAAAGCTGACTCAATGGCTGCAAGGGGTCGACGTAAACCGAGGTAGCGACTAGTCTCAACCCGACACATCAGGTGTCTCGGGATATACGTGAGATCGATAAGTAAAATTTTTGTAGTGACCGCGGTGCTTATTAGCGCCCTAGTCGCAGGCGCCTTGATCACAAAAGAAAGTGATTTTTTTCGAGACTTTGTTGCTCAAAAAGTCAGCCAGCTGCTTCAGCGAAACGTCACCTTCTCAAATCTTGACATCGACATCGATATTGACCAATCAATCAACATTACCGTGACCGATGTTGCCATTGCTCAACCCGCAGGTTTCACCGGACCTGCATTTTTAGACCTAGCCTCTGCTGAACTCCATGCCTCGATTCCTGATCTGTTGCTTGGCCAACCAAAAATCAAGTCTCTGTCATTAACCCAACCTAAACTCCACCTCATTCAAGGCTTGGAGGGCCACCCCAACTGGCGGTTTGACCTCAATAATGCCCCGGCGACCGCAGTTGCGCCGAGCAAACCCCCAAAAGGC
This sequence comes from Luminiphilus sp. nBUS_07, assembly GCF_051201685.1. Lineage (GTDB taxonomy): Bacteria > Pseudomonadota > Gammaproteobacteria > Pseudomonadales > Halieaceae > Luminiphilus. The sequence continues at coordinate 3,356,186 of NZ_CP179213.1, forward strand.
ATACCGGTTTTTTTGGAATACGCCGACATTGAAGATTTACAGCTCACGCTGATCGATAACCAAGAAAAAGTCAGGACACTGCGGGTCGACGCCACACTGGAGCAAGATTCCAGTGGGGCAAAATTGGCCGTTGTCGGGGACGTAAATGAGGCGCCCTTGCAAGCCAAAGTCACCGTCTCCTCCGCCGATGCCCTTACCTCTCTTACCGATGTTAATTTTGGCCTCGACATGAATTTGGGCGACGTACATCTGGAAGGTAAAGCTCTCGTGCGCGATCTCAGAGCACCGAATACGCCCCAAATCGAAATCGTCCTGCAGGGGCCAAGCGTCGAATACTTCACGGAGCTGCTCAAACTGCCGCCTTTCAGTCAAGGCGCCCTAGACCTAAGCATTTCTGTACAACCGGGTATAGAGCAAATGGTTGTTCGGCTGGACGGTCTAGTAGGCGATTTTTCTGGGGTTATCAGTGGCACCGTTAATGATCTCCGAACATTGACCGATGTTGAATTGGCCGTTGCGGTAAGCGGACCCGACATAGGTCGTCTCGCAGATTTACTGGGGGCACCGAATTTCCCCCACGTGCCCTTTAGCGCGACAGGTAAAGTCAAGAGAAACCAGCAGCGGCTGAATGTTAGTGAGTCTCGTATCAACATAGGGCGGCTGCAGATAGCAGCAGGGCTAGACATTCCAAATTTAGAGACTCCGATTCAGGCTAATTTATCGGCACAGGCGTCGGTACCTGCGATTGAGCGTTATCAAGATGTGCTCCAGCTGCCCGAAGACGTCAAAGGCGCCGTTACGGCGCAGCTCACTCTAGAAACCGACAAGCAAAATACCAAGCTGAGCAGCTTGATAACTACCGAGTACGGAGAACTTAAGGCCGACGGGTGGTTGCGTGGCCAGCGCAAATTGACAGGGACTTCGTTGACTGTCGCGGCTAAAGGCGATGATCTGGGCACCTTGCTCATGCTAGCCCATCAAAAACCCAGCTTCCGTGACCGTTGGTCACTGAACACAGACCTGCTGGTCACTAACAATGACATCGAACTGAGCGAAGGAAAGCTCGTGGTTGAAGGCATTTCAAGCGACTTCACAGCCAAATTTCCACGCAAGGATCCTGCCGCTAATTTTACCACTGCCCACAAAATGACAGTTGCCAACCCGAGACAAACGCTCAGCCACTGGCTGCATGGCAACACTCTCGCTATCATCCCAAACCAAACGACCACCGGCAGCTTCCGTGCCGATTGGTCTGAAGGCACCCTGAATCTGCAAAATCTTGCTATTGCCCTTGCAAAAACTGAGATCCAAGGAGCTGTGACAGTGATCCCAAAGCAGCAATCAGTGGCCGGTGACTTGAAACTGCAGGGAGAGAATCTTACTGAGCTTCTCCCGACCACTCTCCTGCCCCCCGAAATTCCACAGGGTCAACTAGACCAACCACTTAGTGCTACCAGTAAATTCACAGTCACCCCAAAAGGCGTGGAGGTTAAAGACTTAAAACTTCAGATCGGTGACTTGGCCGTTAATGGCGATGCTCAGTTTTCAAAGGGCACAGTCGACGTCGACGCTATGTTCGCCGTGGAGAACGCTTATGAATGGGTGGTCATAGAAAATGTCACGGCTCTAACCGAGCCACTGACTATGACAGCGAAGATTAATCTGTCTCAAAGTGAGTCTCAGGCATCGATTCGGGAACTCACATTAAATACAGCCGCCGGCGCGACCATTTTTTCAAAGGGAGAGCTTCAGTTCGGCGAAAATTTTTCTGGCAGCGACCTAGAGGTCCGACTAGACCTGCCAGACTTGCAACGACTAGGTTGGCTAGCAAACCTCGCCCTGCCAAAGATTCCTCTAAAACTTGAAGCCTTATTAAACGGAGACGAATCACACCTCATCGCTGACACGTTGGCGGTTGAATCGTTAGATTCTGAATTCAGCGGCCAATTAAGTATTAGCGACCCATCACATCCCAACATTCAATTGGCACTTCACAGTAGCATGATAGATCTACGGCCACTTTATGCGGTGGAAACAACAACCACCCAAAAGGCGTCTGTTTCCCCGGCAGCGCCAGCTCAGCCTAAAAAGAATAATCGAGGTGCGTCAGGATCAAGGGAGGAAAATGCAGCCGCGAAAAAGAAAAAAACTGCCCGCAATAAAAGAGTCATCCCCCTCGCTGAAATCAATCTGGAATTCCTGCAGCACTTTGATGCTGACATCAATCTCACAACCGATCGGCTCATAGGTCGCAAACGACGATTTGGTAACATTGAGCTGATCAGTCATGTCAAAGACGGGCACTTTATCGTTGATAGAGCTGTCGTAAAAAGTGAATCAGGCGGACACGTTGAGCTGTCCGGGTTCGGTGTTCCAGGGATCGATGAACAACACTTTGGCCTGACGATAGAAGGTGAAAATGTCAGACCCTTATTGCCGAATTCCACTATTGAAGTTGATGATATAGCAGCACTACCCCCAGCAGAGTTTTCGGGTGAACTTTTTGGCTCGGGAAACACAGTGCGAGAGTTAGCGCAGAACTTAAATGGATCACTACAGATAGCGCTAAATGCGGGGGTTATTCCGGGAGAGCTGTCAGGCTTTTTTACCAATGACTTCCTTGCAGAGCTCGTATCGCTTCTCGATGTTGTCGAGGAGGAAGAAGTCACTGAGCTGCGGTGCGGAGCAGCGTTTGCGGAAGTTCATAATGGCAAAGTGAAAGGTGATCCCCTTGCTATCGTCATCTCAGACAAATTAGCCATTGTCAGTAAGGGTCAGGTCAACTTGCACACTGAAAAGCTGTTCTTGGCCTTCAATACCGTCCCACAAAAAGGCTTGGGAATCAGCGCAACTACCGCCTTTAACCCCTTTGTCGGGGTTGCCGGCACCCTGGCCCGACCTCAAATGTCCCTAGATCCTGAGGGCACCATTGTCCAGGGCGGCCTCGCAGTTATGACTGGGGGTATCTCTCTGATAGGAAAAGGCTTCTTCGATCGAATGTCAGTCGGCAAAAAGTCCTGTGCCAAAGCTGCCGCTAAGGCGGAGAAACCGCGCCAAGCCTCTCGGCAGGCCTTTGAAAAATTTCGCAAAGCGGCCCTGCCCTAATCCCCATGCGACGGTGCTCAGTAACAACCCGAAGATTTTCCATCGTGCGGAATCTAGTTGTTAAGTTGCCTGCCGTAAGGGAGTAACTTAACCGCCCGCCCAGGGCCCCGAACTCGATTTAATTTGCCGATTTTTGTCCAAGTGGTAGCAGAGATCGGCGCGATCTGGCATGACCTCTAGACCCCAGACGGTGATTCGTTGGAAAAACTGTACGAAGCGTTCAACACCCGTTCGATCCATCAAGGCATCATCTAGGCCGGCAGGGCGCTGCTGTAGCGCACTGAGCTTTTGCTCTTGCTCCCAACGCCAATCGACCACGGTGTCAAAATGCGGGGCTTTCAGCACAACAAGTGCGGTTAAAAGATCGAACACCGTTTTGTATTCCGCTGCCAGCGCTTTATTGACTTCCCCCCGCCAAATAGCCTGCGGGTCTTGGTCCAACTCCATGTGATTTATGACCTGCCCTAACCGATAGTGGGGCTCGGGAGGAACACCCACACACCAACCCTCGAGTACAACCACGTCGACTTCACAGGCAACCACTGACTTTTGCGGTGGCGCTCTATCATCTCTCGCTTTATCAAACTCAGGGATGGCAATGTCTTCTTTGCTTCGCGTAATCACTGCCCGTAACACTGTTTCTAACAACGCAATATCGTGAGTACCGGGCACACCGCGAGTCGCGAATAATGGGTGTATAGATTCGGCCAAAGATCGACGCTGATATTTGGTTAGATAAAAATCATCTATAGATAACCGCAACACATTTAAACCGGCGACATCCCCTAACCAAGCGTCTAAAAGCGCCGCTAAAGTGCTTTTCCCTGACCCCTGACACCCATGAATGCCGATAATTTGAGGAGACGTCGCTACTTGTTCGTTGCATCGCTGCAAAATAGACTCGACCAGAGGTGCAAACCAAGTTTCGGCGGTTTCACGATAACTGTTGGGTAAAAGCTCTTCCTCGAGAAAAGTGCGCCAAAAAATATCTCCCGGCAATTTGTGTGTTTGGTCATCCATGAACTTGACGCTTCTCCTTCTCATCATTGGCTCGTCGCGTAATTTCTCAAGATTGGCAATCAACTGTGATAAATGACAGCTCCCAAGCAAGTACTATGTACTTTGCCCCAATGAGCTAGCCGTGTATGTTTATGATAATGATGCCCTACCGGGGCAATGCTGACCATTTGACGCTAACCGTCTAAGGACACCCCTTGAACTTTTCCAAACTCATTGCCGATATCAACGCCTCCAAACCCGGTCCTGAGACAGCCGCAATTTTTGATTTTGATGGCACCATCATCGCGGGATTTTCCGCAACCGTTTTTCTTCAAGACGCATTGACGCGTGGCGAACTGAAGCCTGATGAGCTCTACGAACTGACCCGTGCACTGACTGGCTTTGGCTTGGGCAATATGGGGTTCTCCGCGCTCATGGCGGTGCACGCCCAGTATCTTGCAGGGCGGGACGAAGACGAATACACCCGCAATAGCGAACGTTTGTTCCGCAAAAAAATCGCGCGGCTTATTTATCCTGAGGCGCGGGAACTGATCGCAGCCCATCAGGCAAAAGGCCACTCTGTGGCGATTATTAGCTCAGCAACCCCCTACCAGGTGCTGCCTGCAGCGAGAGACCTAAATATTGATCGCGTGTTCTGTACTGGACTAGAAGTGGAAAACGGTTGCTTTACCGGGGCGGTCGTAAAGCCGACCTGTTTTGGTGAAGGAAAAGTGGATGCCGCTCAGACCCTAGCAAGAGATACCGGCGCTGACTTAAGCCAAAGCTTTTTTTATTCTGATAGCGTCGACGACATTCAATTGCTGGAGTACGTAGGGCGTCCGGTCACCTTGAATCCAAGAAAACGGCTCAAGCAAATAACCAAAGAAAATAATTGGCCCACAACAACTTTTGATAGTCGAGGGCGCCTCTCCGTCAATCGATTTTTGCGGTCTGTTGCGGCGACGGGATCACTCGTTGGTAGCGTCGCAGCGGCGCTGCCTCTCTATGCGCTCACCGGATCTAAAAGAGATTCCCTGAACTTTTCTATCTCGCTATTTGCAGATACCTGCAGTGCACTCATTGGGCTCAACCTAGAGGTCACCGGTGAAGAGCATTTATGGGCACAACGCCCCGCCGTGTTTATGTTCAATCATCAGAGTAAAGCTGACGTCGCCGTAATGGCCCGCCTTGTGCGACGCGATGTTGTTGCCGTTGGCAAAAAAGAAATCCAACGCATGCCTTTGATCGGCCAAGCCATGGGGGCTGCAGGGGTTGTCTTTATTGACCGATCTGACCGTAGCAAGGCTATTGAATCGATGGCACCTCTTGCGACCGCAATGAGAGAGGAGGGTCAATCGCTTGTGATCGCTCCAGAAGGTACCCGAGCCCCGACGCGCAAGTTGGCGCCGTTCAAGAAAGGGGGCTTCCACATGGCTATGCAGGTGGGAGTACCTATTGTTCCGGTTGTGATTCATAACGCCGGGGACATCGCTCCGAAAGGAGACTTTGTTTTTAAACCAGGAACCGTTCGTGTCGATGTGCTGCCCCCGGTTGATACCACCGGCTGGTCCCTCGAAAAAATGGACGAGCAGGTGACCCTAGTTCGCAATATGTTCCTTCAAGCTTTGGGACAACCGGAACAAACTGTGGCGCAGACGCTGGAAGAGCAAAAGGCGCTGCCGGAAGATATGCGCCCTGAAAAAGCAGGCAAGGCGACTAAAAAGCCCAGAAAAGCAAAGGCTGCGGCCAAGAAAAAGCTTCTCAGCAAACGCCCAAAGACGACCGATACAACGACTAAAGTGGTTTCAAAAGGCCGACAGGTGGCGGGCAAAGCGACGACTCAGGCCAAAACCAAGGTCGCAAAGGCATCGACATCGGCCGCCAAACCTTCATCTCAAGCCAAGGCCAAACCTAAATCTGCGGCGAGCCCGGCAGGAGCTTCAAAAGGCCGACAGGTGGCAGGTAAGGCGACGACCAAGGCCAAAACTAAGGTCACCAAGGCATCGACATCGGCCGCCAAACCTTCATCTAAAGCCAAGGCTAAAGCTAAGGTCGCCAAGGCACCGACATCGGCAGCCAAACCTAACTCCAAGGCAAAACCTAAGGTCACCAAGGCACCGACATCGGCAGCCAAACCTGCATCTGCGGCCAAGGCCAAGGCCAAAACTAACGGTAAAAGTAAGGCGCCGGCAAAATCAGTAGGGGCAAAAAAGGCCATGACCAGGAATTCACGCACCGATAACAAGCCCCGTGGGGCGTCCGTAAAGCCCAAGCTGGCGTCGACGCGGTAATTTTTGGTAATGGCCACAGCCTATTCAGACATCATTGATCAGAGCTCGCCATGGCCAGATGATTCGAGAACAATAATTTTTCTCCTCGATACCACGTCGGGCATTGAACGCCAGCTCTTGACCGACTGGATTAACACTCACAAACCGCCAGGCGCTGAGGCACAAATCATTCAGCTCTCTCTGGGCGACGACAGAAAGCCTCTGGAAGTTACTCCCCTGCTAAACGCGCTGTCAGAAGGCGTCGACATACTGGTTGCACCATTGAGGGTCGCTTGGACACCTAGTGCCGGTGCCATCGCTGCAGGGCCACGTTTGCGCGATTTGATTCAAGGACCGGAGCGGCGACCCGGATTTCTGCGAACCCGATATACACTCTCTCGCCATCCAGAGCGTGTGCACTTGATCAAGGGTTCACCCGATGGCACAGACACAATGGCAGGTCGGTTTGCAGGAAAATATGCCATAGAGGCTTCGGCCAACCGAGAAGCCTTTGCAATTTTTATTGCCCGGCAAGCCGCCATAGTCCTCGACGCAACAGAGCGTAAATTGCAGGGAGGTCGTTACAAAGTCCCTCGCTATATTGCGCAGTCGTTGCGCAGTAACCAAATACTCAAAGATCAGCTGTCAACCATTGCCGCCGAGCGCGGTGAGCCCATAGGTGAGGTCAAGGAAGAGCTCAATGAATATTTCAAAGAGATGATTTCTATCCCCACAAGCTTCTGGCTTGATGTGTGGATCAAATTTTGTAATTTTTGTCTGGGTTTAGGTTACGAACGAGCGCTCAACTATAACCCTGAAGACTTAGAACGGGTTAGAACGATTGTTCGAGATCACCCCTCGGCACTGCTGTGGACCCACAAAACCTACATCGATGGTTTTGTGGTGCCAAAGCTTCTTTTCGATAACAACTTTCCCATACCGCATTTTTTTGCCGGCGCTAATCTCAACATCCCGTTGCTAGGTTTTTTGGGCCGCAGGGCTGGCGGCATTTTTATTAAACGCAGCTTCGCCGACAACCCAGTTTATAAAGCGGCACTACGCCAATACATTGGCTACCTCATGGAGAAGCGGTTCCCACTGACATGGTCCTTTGAAGGAACGCGCTCCCGCCTGGGCAAATTGATGCCACCAAAGTACGGCGTCTTAAAATATGTCATTGAAGGCTGCCACAGCGCGGGATCTAAGGACGTGCATATTATTCCCGTCACCGTGTCTTATGACCTCATACGTGACGCTGAAGAATATGCTCGAGAGCAGGCAGGGGTACCCAAAGCTCCTGAATCTCTGGGTTGGCTGGTAGGCTACATCCGAAGTCTAGCTCGACCCATGGGCAAAATTTACGTCGATTTTGGAGAGCCCGTGGTTCTGCCAGAACCACCCAGCCCCGATGATCGGCTGGCACTCTCAAAAATTGCTTTTCAGGTGGCCGTAGAGGCCAATCGCGTTACGCCCATCACCTACCCCGCGGTCATTTCTATGGCGCTGTTGGGGGTGTATCCCAGGGCTCAAACTGAAACGGAAGTCGCTGAGACAGTCACTGACATTGTGACATGGGCAAGAAGCAGTGCCTTGCGTATGTCACCCGATTTTGATCGCCAACAGCAAGAGGGCATGGGCAAACTGCTAGATCTTATGATCGGCGAAGGCATCATCACACGGTTTACCGGAGGACCCACTACAGTCTATGGCATTGAGCCGGCTAACGTGGGGGTAGCTAGCTACTATCGAAATACCATCGTCCACTTTTTCATCAATAAAGCCATCATAGAATTGGCATTAATTGCCATTGCTGAATACGGCGAATTCGAACCCGACCAGCAGGTAGAGGCCTTATTTTGGGCGGAAGTGTTAGAGCTGAGAGACCTCTACAAGTTTGAGTTTTTCTATCCTCCCACAGAGGTATTTCAAGCCGAAATTGCGGCTGAATTAGACCGCATCGATGGCAACTGGCGGCAAGAACTGGCTTCCGGCGTCAAAGGCGCACGAAGATTGTTAGCGATGATGACACCCCATGTCGCCCATATGACTCTGCAAATGTACGTTGAGTCCTACAGCATTGCCGCTGATCTGTTAGCAAACCTTGAAGCGAGTGAAACCATCGACGAGTCCGATTTTGTTGATCGGTGTATGAACTACGGTAAGCAGGCATTACTGCAGCGCAGGGTATCCAGCGAAGCTTCAAACCTTAAATTACTGTTTAAAAATGCGTGGGATACCTTGGCCTCGCGCAAACTGACAGACCATTCACGCCCAGACTGGGCTGAAGCTCGATTACAGCAGGCAGAAGCCCTAGACAGACTTATCTACCGGGTTGAAATTAGCCGTGCCTCGGCCATTGCGAGTCGAGGAAGACCGACCATTAGAGATGGAGCGCGCAGTGGCTTATAAAATAGCAGTCATGGGTGGCGGCAGTTGGGGCACTACGGTCGCCTCACTTGTGTCACGCAATGCCGACATCATGCTTTGGGCGCGAGATGCCGCCACCGTTGATGATATTAATGGCAACCATAAAAACAGCCGCTACCTTGGCGACGCCCCCCTGAATCCGACTTTAAAAGCCACTCTCGACCCGACTGAGGCGATTGCAGATGCAGACGCTGTGGTCATGGGCATTCCTTCAAATAACTTTCGATCTGTACTCACCGACATCGCGCCCAATTTACCCGACGGTGCGCCCCTGATTAGCTTGACCAAAGGTCTAGAGCGCGGTTCTCGCTTGCGCATGACCGAGATCTGCAGAGAAGTGGCTCCCGGACGACCGGTGGGAGTACTTACGGGCCCCAACCTAGCGCGGGAAATTGTCGCGGGTCAGGCCGCTGCCGGTGTACTCGCGCTCGATGACCCAAGCCCCCAAACGTGGCTGCAGCCAGTTTTAAACGTCGGGCTATTTCGGGTTTATACCAACCCAGACCACATAGGCTGCGAGTTGGGCGGCGTTTTCAAAAATATTATTGCGATTGCCGTGGGTATGGGTGATGGCCTAGGAGCTGGAGATAACACCCGTGCAGCTTTGATTACACGCGGCCTTGCCGAAATGACACGGCTAGGTACCGCACTCGGGGGACGGGCAGAGACCTTCGCGGGTCTTGCAGGCATGGGCGATATGATCGCGACCTGCACAAGCCCCCAAAGCAGAAATCGTCATGTTGGTATTGAGCTCGCCAAGGGACGCTCGATTGAGGACATTATTGCCAGCATGCATATGGTCGCTGAAGGGGTAAAGAGTGCCCCCACGGTGATGGAGTTAGCAATGGAATACGGTATCGACATGCCGATATCCTCCGACGTTTTCAAAGTTGTTACGGGAGCATCTAACGCGCGCGGCGTTTACCGCGGCTTGCTTCGTACCCGTGCCGCGGCTGAGTCTGAGCCGGGCTAAAACGGGACGTGCCAACAAAGTTGCCGTCAATGCGAGTCCTTAACCCGGATAGCACTAAGGCGCCTATTACCGAAATTGAGATCGTTCGCTGAACATATCAATCAACGCACGGTATGCAGGAACTGCAGATGCGTTTCGTATTGGTTCAACATATCCAGCACAACCTGCTCTTGGGACCATCCCATAATGTCGTAGTCTTGGCCTCCTTCAATGAGATGAACCTCCGCGCGGTAAAAAATCTCGTTCTGCTTCATACTTGCCATTGATTTACCCGCCAACGACTGATCGGGTAGTGGGTGACCTCGCAAGTTCACTTGATAGACAAAATCGATCTCCTCACCATGAGCGACCTCAAGGCGCAGAATTCCCTCATCGACAATATGATCAGCCATTGCGGTTCGAATGCCATGTCCATTGAGTTCTTCGGCAAAGCTTTGCATCGCTGGATACACCACATCGCGCTGAAAACTTTGCACGCTGGCATCTGCGGGATAAGCGAGCAAATTGGCTAAACGCTGGCGCCACTCTGGATCGCCCGCCTCAACCGGAGGATGAATAGGAATAACTTGACGCTTGGCACCGTCAACCAGCAACGCTTTCCCAAACCCCCAAAATGCCCCCAACAGAGCAACGGAAAAGGGCAATGCGCTGGCAATCGTGGCCGTCTGCAAAGCTTGCAAGCCACCGCCCACCAACAAGATAGAGGCAATTAGCGCAATAACCAATGTCCACACGGTGCGCTGCAAAACCGGCGTATTGTCGTTACCTCTGGCGCTCAACATATTGAGAACCATTGCCCCGCTGTCAGCCGAGGTTACGAAGAAAATCACAATCATCGCCAAGCAAATCAAACTCAGGAACTCGGTGCCCGGCAGATACTCCAAAAACATGAACAGGCCCACCGCCTGATTTTCCTGTACCGCAGTGCCAAGCTCAGCAACGCCCTGATTGGAAATAAGCTCTATCGCACTGCCCCCTAGCACCCCCATCCATAAACAAATAAACAGAGTGGGCACCACAGTGACACCGACGAGAAACTCGCGAATCGTCCGGCCTCTGGAAATTCTCGCGACAAAAACACCCACAAAAGGTGTCCAGCTAATCCACCAACCCCAGTAAAAAATGGTCCAACCCCCCAGCCAATCAGAAGGCGCATACACGTATAAGTCGAGGGTCTTGGGCACTAGGCTCGCAACGTAGCCGCCAAAATTTTGCAACGTGCCAGATAGCAACAACGCCGTCGGGCCGGCTATGAGGATCAGCACCAGCAACAGGACAGCCAACACCGTATTAATTTCAGAGAGTCTTTTAATGCCAGCATCGAGACCCATCACGACCGACACCGTTGCCAACGCCATGGTGCCAAAAATCAGACCCACTTGAACCCCAGCACTAATGGGCAAACCAAAGAGGTAGTTGAATCCTGTATTGATCTGCAACACCCCTAAGCCAAGGCTGACTGAAATACCGTAAGTCGTGCAAATGACTGCGAACACATCGACTGCTGCACCCATTGGCCCATAGATCCGCTCGCCAATAAGGGGGTAAAAGGCTGAACGCAGGGTTAGGGGGAGATCGTGGCGATAGGCGAAGTACGCCAGCACCATGGCGACCGCAGCATAGGTGGCCCAGGCATTAAAACCCCAGTGAAAATACGCCAGCTGAATCGCCTCAGCGGCGGCGAGCGTCGTACCCCCTTCGCCGATTGGTGGTGAGAGATAGTGCATTACCGGCTCAGCAATGCCGTAAAACATAAGGCCAATGCCGATACCTGCCGCAAAAAGCATGGAAAACCACGAAAGAAATCCATACTCGGGCTCAGAGTGGTCAGGGCCTAATTTAATATCGCCATAGCGCGATGCGGCCAACACAATCACCATGACCCCGATCAAAGCCACAACCAAAACGTAGAACCAACTCGCCGTCGCTACAATCGACGATTGCAACCCCGCAAAAAGCTCGGCGCCCTCACCCGGCATAGAAAGCACCAAAAATACGGCGCCGAACAACAGAACCAAGGCTGGGTAAAACACCGCGGGATCAACACTAAAGCGTGGTTTTTCTGGGTCGGTCATAGACATCTCTTATTATAAGTTTTGGTGAGTATACGTGCCTAAGACCTGTAGCCGAGACCCTTTTAGGCAATTTCAGGCGTGAATATAGCGTCTATTACTCCCAACCGGGCAGCCCATTAACAATCCAATGAATTTGCAACGCCGCTATCGCGTTCTAGTATAATTCACAGCCGAAGGTGAAGTTATAGGCTCCAGCGCTCAGGTGTCGCTGCGAGATTGGCTTTTTGATCGCTGCAACTCCCCCACATCCGAAAAATCATTGGGTTGTGGCTGCACTCGAAGGTGTTGTGAGCGTGATAACGGCGCAGGAGATAACAGCGGCATCGATGCCATTCAGCTGTGATTCGATTATCTGAGAAGAATACCCATGACAGCGATAAAGCGTCGACTTGTTTATCTCCCAGATATAGATGGTTTACGTGCCGTAGCAGTGCTCGCCGTTGTTCTATTTCATCTAAAGATCGCGGGCTTTGATGGGGGCTACGTTGGCGTTGATATCTTCTTTGTCATTTCAGGGTTTTTAATCTCTGGCTTGATTCGTGACCGAGCCGAGACGGGCAATTTCAGTTTTTCAGATTTTTATGCCCGGCGCGTAAGCCGCTTGCTTCCCGCCGTGCTAGCAACCGTTGGCGTTACTGCCCTAGCTTCAATATTTATTTTACAACCAGATACCCTAGGTTCGTTTGCCCTTTCTGCAGCCGCCTCAGTGTTCAGTGCTGCAAATTTTATTTTTTATTTTGAATCGGGCTACTGGGATGCAAGTGCAGAACTTAAGCCGCTGCTTCACTTATGGTCCTTAGGCGTCGAGGAACAATTTTACGTGTTTTGGCCCGCCTTCATCATTTTCATGGCTAAAACATCCCGCGCCGTTTACAAGTGGGGCCTTATCGCGCTCGGTCTACTTAGCTTTGCCGCCTGCGTTCACTACACCCCAATTGATAGCGCAGCAAGTTTCTATCTTTTGCCTTTTCGGGTCTGGCAATTTGCGCTGGGTGCTCTCGCTTTGGAATTTTGGCGCAACTACCCTCTCACGGAATTTCCTCGACAAGTATTGCGATCACTAGGGCTCGCACTTTGTGGCTTCAGTATTGCCACGTTCTCTGAAAATACGTCGTTTCCCGGTTGGTTGGCCGTCGTCCCAAGTGCGGGTGCAGCGCTTGTTCTGATCAGTGCCCACGAAACATCTAGCAGTGTTTGGTTGTCCAATTCCTTAGCACGATGGCTTGGACGAATGTCCTACGCACTTTACTTGGTTCACTGGCCGCCAATTGCACTTTATCGCCACTTTTCGGTTTCTGAACTTACACCGGAGATCAAAGCCGGTCTTGCTCTGATTACCGTGATTTTAGCGCTGATCCTGCACTACGGTGTTGAGCGGCAATTCTATCGCCGAGGGCATAGTGCTCGTACGCCATGGCACGGCATCCCAAGCTACACCGTGGGGGTGTCAGTTTTACTCGGGGCTCTATTAGTCGGCGTTCACCAAGACCCTGATCAATTTGCTTATCAACAACCCGTGCTATCCGCCAAAAATGTTCGCGATTACAAATCTCGGCGTTACTCATTAACAAAAGAGGTATGCCGTATCGACGCTGTCGGCATTAGCAAACGCTGTCCTTTACCTAGTGCCAAGGCCGTTTTATTTTTGGGTAACTCCCACGAGGACGATGGCTACAACATCATTAACGGCGCACTGGGGTCTGATAATCACCGACCCTTCATTAGGTTTGGCAGCATCAACGGATGTCGCAATTTTGCGGTTGATGGCGACTGGGCCAGTTCGAGTAACCCTGCTTGCCAACTGCGCCTCACTGCATTGCGCAAAAACCTCGAGACGATTCGTTGGCACAGCATTATATACAGTGCCCGAAGGCCCTATGCCGAAAACAAACGACCAATAATCACCATGCTGGAAACCATTCGCTCTAAGCAGCCTGAGACCCATATCGTTGTGGTTGAGGACTACCTGTCAACCCATCGGGAATGCGCCAGCTTGATAAATGAATACGGGACCTCTCAAGCCTGTGGAGAACTCACAAACCTCGTTGGACTTCCAGGTGTGATTAAGGAATATAGACCCCTTCAAGAACGCGTTGATGCAGTGAGCAACTCTAAGCTGGACAAATTGGGCCTGCTTTGCAGCGGCCAACTACCGGCCTCCTGCCCCACCGAAACACCTTCAGGCCATCCAATGTCGATGGATGAGCACCACCTCACCCTGGAGTTCGCCCAATGGATTGGCAAGCAGGTGGCCGTCAATCCTCCGCTTTGGCTGCAGGATTTGCGCTATCGTGAAAGCGAAAAGAAACCTGCGGGTGATTAATACTCGAGTCGCATGAATCGAGCCGTTGCGGTGCCGAAATTATCCTTAGGTCGTTACCCTTCGCGGCTGGCCTTTGGTGTCGGCCCCAGCAGCAGGCCCCTCGCAAAAACCGGTTATTTAATGGTTTGACTGCTCAAGCACCCGGTTCAGGATAGAAGAAAAGTCTAAGCTGCCGTTACCTTCTGACTGATGGGCTTGGTAGATATCAAGTGCGAGTTGGCCAAGCTTGTTATCGACGCCAGTTCCACCAGCGACCTCCTTGGCTAAACCCAGGTCCTTCACCATGAGATCAACCATAAAACCCGGTTGATAGTCGTTGCCAGCAGGTGCTCCGGGCATAACGTCTGGCCACGGGTTGTAGACTTGTAAGGACCAGTTATTGCCGGAGCTTGCTTTCATAATTTCAGACAAAACTGCGGGTTCAAGGCCTGCCTTTGCACCCATAGCCAACGCCTCGCAGGTGCCGATCATATGTACCGCCAACAGCATGTTATTGGCCGCCTTCGCCACTTGACCTGCACCGGCAGGCCCCGCATGAAATATTTTCTCGCCATTCCCCATAGCCTCAAGAATGACCTTTGCTCGATCAAAAGCTGCAGCAGTACCGCCACACATAAAAGCGAGGGTGCCTGCCTGCGCTGCCGCCACACCACCAGACACCGGTGTATCCATGAATTCAATACCCTGCTCTGCTACCGCCAGCCCTACGTCCCGTGCCGTGTCGCTATCAATCGTGCTGGCATCTAAACAGAGTGTCCCTGGGGACAGATGATCGAGAAGTCCATCATCGCCAATGTAGACTTGCCGCACGTGCTTCCCCGCGGGCAGCATAGTGATCACGACGTCAGCCGTCTTACAGGCCTCAACAGCAGAGCCTGTAATCGTTGCCCCTGCGGATGCCACATCATTCAGAGCATCCTGAGAAAGATCAAAAATCTGCAGTGTATGCCCGGCCGCTAAAAGATTCTTAGCCATGGGGCCACCCATATTGCCAAGACCAATGAAGGCAATGTTTGTCATCAGAACTTCCTATAGTTTGTATTAGGGCAATTCAAGAACGGGTGCGCCCGGAGCGTCGATAAAAAATCCGTCAAGAACGCTCGCGGGTACCGATGCTACCGTGTCGTAAGTCCATTGGGGATTCCTATCCTTATCGATGAGGAGCGCCCGCACCCCTTCACTGAATTCACGGTGCCGCATAATGTGAGCCGCCAATCGCAACTCCGAAATAAACACTGTCTCAAGGGTGGCGTCACGTGATTCATTGAGCTGCCTAAAAATCCATGCTGCAGCGAGTTTGGACCCATTCATCAAGCCATCTCGAGCCCGACTTAACCAAGGGTCATCGCCCTGCCACAATGAAACACGATCAACAATCTGAGCGAGATCGTCGCCCTCGACCCAAGCATTGACCTCGTCCATAAGGGGCTCCACCTGAGCTTGGGGCATGGATGCTCCTGCCGGTAGATCCTTCAGTAGGGCGGCCACGGTGGCATCTGAATCACCCGAAGACCAGTCGCTGGCGACCAGTGCAGCGATGACCTGATCGCGCTGCTCGTTTGCTAAAAAGTAGTTACCAAGGCCACAGAACAAAGCGTCGGCGGCATTAATGTTAGCCGCCGTCAACGCCAGAAAACGCCCCAAGTGGCCGGGCATTTTGTTGAGAAACCAGCTGCCACCCACATCAGGAAATAAGGCAATGGTGACTTCAGGCATGCCAATACGGGTACGCTCGCTCACCACTCGATGGCTGCACCCTGCGAGAATACCCAGTCCACCACCCATAACCACACCATACCCCCAACAGACCACCGGTTTGGGATAGGTGTGAAGCATGTAGTTCATCAAGTATTCTCGAGCGAAAAAGTTCTCTGCGTAGTCGCAGGGCCCACCAGGCATTGCCACACAAGAATCTCGAAGCGCCTGAACATCACCGCCCGCACAAAATGCCTTGTCACCAACACCGTCGATAAAGACTGCGGCGACGGTGTTGTCATCACGCCAGGCCAGCAAACTCTCCAAAATGATCTCAACCATTTCACGGGTTAAAGAGTTCAATGACTGCGGTGCGTTTAAGGTGAGGCGGCCAATACGGTGAGAGCCATCACCCAATAAGTTGCTATCGACAGTTCCTGACATAGCGCTGTTTCCTAACGGTTTTTCCAATCGGGCTTGCGCTTCTCTAAAAACGCGTTAACCCCCTCGCGCTGGTCCTCGGTGCTAAACAACGCAACAAACTCGGTCCGCTCGGCAGCCAGCCCCCCAGCAATGGTAATATCACGCGCGGCATGAATAAGTCGCTTGCAGGCCGTAACAGAGGTTGGGCTTTGTGCACCGGCACTGTTGGCGAGGCGGGTTGCTACAGCAAGCGCCTCTCCAGTGGGGACAACTTCCTCCACGAGCCCAATCGTCAAAGCCTTTTCAGCGCCAATACGCTCACCACAAAGTATCATTCGCTTAGCCCAACCTTGACCCACTAATTGTGTGAGGCGTTGGGTGCCGCCGGCACAGGGCAATAACCCTACCGTAGCCTCCGGCAAAGCCAGTTTTGCTTGCGTCTCAACAACACGAATATCACAGGCCATGGCAACCTCGAGACCGCCACCCATCGCGAAACCGTTAATGGCTGCAACTGATACACCACGGAAATCTGATAGCGCCTCAAAAGCGGCGCCAAAGGCTTCGCCCATAGCTCGCGCCGTCTCAGGGTCACCGTCAGCGAACAACTTGAGGTCTGCACCCGCAGAGAAAAACTTTTCGCCGGCGCCGGTGAGCACCAATGCATAAATTTGATCATCGGCGTTGAGGGCCTGCACAATTGCGCCGAGTGCGGGAAGGCTTTCAGTATCCCAAGTGTTAGCTGCAGGATTATCGATAGTCAGTGTCGCAACATGACCCTCAACGCTGACCTTGATTTTATCCGAGGGGCTTGTAATCACTTTATAACCTCCAGCGCGCCGTCCATCATAAGTTTGCGACCCACGATGACGCGCATCACCTCGTTGGTCCCTTCTAAAATCTGGTGCACCCTTGTGTCACGGACATACCGCTCTACGGGGTACTCTCGGATGTAGCCATAACCACCAAACAATTGCAGCGCGTCGTTACAAACCTTGAATCCAACGTCTGTGGCGAAGCGCTTGGCCATCGCACAATAAGTCGATGCTTGGGTGTCCCCCGCATCGAGCTTGCTAGCTGCGAGCCGAATCATTTGCCGTGCTGCAACCAATTCAGTAACCATGTCGGCAAGCTTAAACTGTGTATTTTGGAAATCGGCAATTGCCTGCCCAAACTGCTTTCGGTCGGAGACATAAACTTGAGCGTCTTCGAGGGCTTGTTGTGCCGTACCCACCGAGCACGTAGCAATATTGATACGGCCACCATCGAGCCCTTCCATCGCGATAGCGAAACCCTGCCCTTCTGCACCTAGACGGTGACTGACCGGCACTTCCACGTTATCGAAAGTAATCATTCGCGTGGGCTGTGCGTTCCAACCCATCTTGTGCTCTTTCTTGCCGTAATTAACGCCGGGGGCGTCTGCGGGGATCAACAGCGCGGTGATGCCTTTTGAGCCAGCATCCCCGGTGCGGGTCATCACCACCAAAACGTCGGTATCACCCGCCCCCGAAATAAAAACTTTGCTGCCGTTTACACGGTAAATGTCGCCATCTAGGTCCGCTCGAGTTCTTAAGGAAGCCGCATCAGACCCGGCACCAGGCTCGGTTAAACAGTAAGAAGCAAGCATTTCTCCAGCAACAAGCCCCGGACACCACACATCAATCACGGCCTGCTGACAGTATTTGCCAATCATATTGGTGGCCATGTTATGAATGGTTAAAAAAGCGGCCGTAGTGGTACAACCACGGGCCAACTCTTCAACGATCAGACTCGCGTCTAACCGGGACATGCCCAGTCCACCCGCACTTTCCGGGGTATACATGCCCATGAATCCCATATCTCCCGCAGCTTTTAAGGTGGCCTTGGGGAAAACAGACTCTGCGTCCCAGGTAGCCGCATGGGGGGCCAGCTCTCCAAGAGCAAACTCTCGGGCGCTATTTGCGTAGGCTCGCTGTTCATCATCGAGTTCGTAATTCAAAATCACTTATCCCAAAACTGTTAAAAATTTCACGGCCCTCTGGCTTGCACGACCTCTTGCCGCGGGCAACTGTAACAAAAATGCCTCGGTGACTCGTTATCGGGCACACCTTGCCAACACAGGTTGAACGCAATTTCTGGGGTGACCGCAACGACCACTATTTTTTTGCCCCAGCCACCCGTTAGTCGCAGCTTTCACCGCTTCAGTGCCCAAGTGGGCACCCAGTTAACCTCAAACCGAGACCCACTTTCGATGACCCGGTTAGCTCATTACCGGTGGCAATTCGACGCCAAAAAGGCAAAGAACTTGGTCCGTCTTGGTACTAACGCCTATCCTTGTTGCTGACAAGGTAATAGTCCAGCGTTTATTATAGGGAATCACCGTTTTTCTTAAACAAATACTGGAAGCACAGGATGAACTCAGCAGCCATTGACCCCCTCACTGACCCAAAGGCTTACATCGCCAGTTTAGTGGCGCGCTCCCGTGCCGCCCAGCAGGCAATTGAGCATTACTCTCAAGAGCAGGTCGATGACCTAATTCGGGCCATGGTTTGGGCGGTTGCACAACCCGGTGTAGCCGAGGAGGTCGCTCAATTCACCGTGGACGAAACCCGACTTGGCAATTACGAAGGCAAGTTCCTTAAAATCCAGCGTAAAACACGCGCGACTTTAGCCGACATTATTGACGATAAGTCTGTTGGCGTTATTGAAGAATATCCCGATCGAAACATTAAAATTATTGCAAAGCCGCTTGGGGTCATTGGCGCACTGGCGCCCTCGACCAATCCCGAGGCAACTCCGGTGATCAAGGGTATTCATGCGGTCAAAGGCCGCAATTCAATCATCATTGCACCGCACCCCCGGGCAAAACTGACCAATAAGAAAATTTGTGATTTGATGAGAAGTGCACTCAAACGCATGGGAGCACCCGAAGATTTGGTGATAGGTATTGAAACCCCATCGTTAGACACCACCAACGAGCTCATGCGGCAATGCGATCGCGTCCTTGCTACCGGCGGTGGCGCCATGGTGTCTGCAGCCTATTCGAGTGGCACCCCGGCACTCGGCGTCGGTGTGGGCAATGCCGTAATCACCGTAGACTCATCAGCCGACCTCGACGACGCCGCGGAGAAGATTCGCATCTCCAAAACTCTTGATTTGGCGGCTTCATGCTCGTCCGACAACTCAGTACTGCTGATTGACGAAATCTACGACGACATGTTGCAGCGCCTTCAAGCTCAAGGGGGCTATGTCTGTTCAGAGGAGGAGAAGGCCAAACTGCAAGCGACACTCTGGGACGAGGAGCTACATATCAACACGGCCATGGTTGCCCAGCCTGTGGATCGAATTGCCGCTATGGCCGGAATTGAGCCCCCAGAAGGCACCCAATTCTTGATCGTTCTCGAGGACGGTTTCGGCCCCGAACACCCTTTCTCTGGAGAGAAATTATCCGTCATCATGGCTCTGTATCGTGCCCGAGACATTGAGCACGCCATTGAATTGACCCGTAATATTCAAGCCTACCAAGGCCAGGGCCACTCTTGCGGCATCTACTCAAACAATGACAACAACATTATGAAGTTAGCGGCAAGCACCCACACTTCAAGAGTTATGGTGAACCAGCCACAGGCTGCTTCTAACAGCGGTAACGTGTGGAACGGCATGCGCCAGACATTTTCCTTAGGTTGTGGCTCGTGGGGGGGCAACGGCACCAACCACAATGTGTCATGGCGGGACCTTATCAATGAGACCTGGGTCTCAAAGCCCTTAGCCCAAAATAAAATTGTGCCCTCAGATGAAGATTTATTTGGAGGTGTCAGGGACAAACTGGCATAAGACATTTTACTAACTGGTTCTGAGCGGCAGGGGCGCAGTCATCTGTGGGGATGACTCCCTGACTCGCTGATCAAATCAGCAATGAGTAGGTAATCAAGGCTGCGTATGAAACACCCACAGGTTGAGTCAAACACCGCTTCGGCCAACCTTGCTGAGGTCGCTGCCACCCTAGCTCGGGTCATTCCAGCGTTACACGAGCACGAGTTTCCCCAGATTTTCACCCAGGCCCTAATGGACCTTACCGGTGCCGAGGACGGCACCCTACTTTGGTTCAGATCCGATCACCTACCCCAGGTCGCTTACAACGAACCCCGCACCGACGGCGCCGAGAGCACCTTGGACGCCTACCTGCAAGGTGCCTTTTTGTTAGACCCCTTTTACCGCGCAGCAGGCATTGACGGATTACGAGGGATATTTGCACTGGGAGACCTAGCACCAGAGGGTTTCAGAGATAGTGAGTACTTCTCAACGTGGTACCCGCTCACAGGCTTCAATGACGAATGCGGCATTTTGCTATCACTGCCCGACGGCTTTCTGCACTGTGCTCTCACCACCATGGCCCCCGATCGTTTTTTTACCGCGGAACAACTCAAAACCATTGCCGACGCCTTCCCCGCTATTGAAGCACTGGCACAAAGTCATTGGGCAAACGCGCCGCAATTCAACCCCAAACAACCCCAGATACGTCAACAGCTTAATGGCGCGCTGGCGACTTTTGGCAGCTCGCTGCTGACTCGTCGTGAACGAGAAGTGGTGGAACATGTGTTGCTGGGAAACAGCACACGACGTATTGCTGAGAAACTCGGGGTCTCTGCAGAAACCATTAAGCTGCATCGTAAACACGCCTACAGCAAGCTAGACATTTCATCACAGGGAGAATTATTCTGCTTGTTTATGGATTGTATATTTAGCATTCCGCAAGACTATAACCAAGACCCTCTAATTGCTTACCAGCAAAGTCGATGAGCACAACCGGTTAAGATCGAAGCCACAGCAACGCAAACCAAGGCTACCCTCACTTGCGATCTGGTTAAGGCGCCCAGCGCCAAGCAAAAACGGCGCCTTCCTCACGTGAGAAAATACAACAAGGGCAATTGTCAAATTTAGCTAATTGCCGTCTTTAAGAAGCCATTGGTGAATTTTAGCGATTTTTAATTTATTTTATTGGCAAGATAGTGCCAAGAAAACCGCAGATTGATCAACCACGGCTTTTAATCACCGTAAGATTTTCTAGGCGTTAAAGATTTTTCAGCGAATTTATCCGAATTAAGCGCATATTTAACCGGAAATCTCGTATTTTTCGATAAAGTTGGCAAGTTGGTGGGCTTGAGAGGCTCGGCAAAAACTTAGCCGCATGAGAAACCATCAATCCCGTGACTCCCCTCTGTACCTTAATGCAAACTCGGGATCGAGCCCGAAAACAAACTAATTGGCCCTACCCTGAAAATTGGGCGCCCACCCCCAAAGGGGTAATGCTCCTCCGCAACGCATGTGTCACGATGCGCATAACGCGCAACTCTTGCCTTGTCCACAGCGACCGCCAACCGCGAGAGACCGACGACCAGACTTAGGGGAAATACCGTGAACGCTACACTCGACACCGCCACACTCAAGAAGCTCGATCAGGACCATCATTTTCACCCATTTACAGACTTCAATGACTATGCCCAAAACGGTGGCCGAATTATCAGCAGGGCTGAGCATATTTACATTTACGATTCGGATGGCCACAAAATTCAAGACGGCATGTCCGGATTGTGGTGTTGTAACTTGGGCTACAGCATGGATGCGATCAAAAACGCCGTCGCTGCACAACTCCAAGAGCTGCCGTTCTACAACAATTTCTTTCGATGTTCGAACCAGCCCGCGGTAGAGCTCGCCAGCAAACTTGCAGAGGTCACACCTAAGGGTTTCAACCACGCTTTTTTCACGAATTCGGGCTCGGAGGCTAACGATACTCAGTTGAAGCTGGTGCACCGCTACTTCGACCTCTTGGGTAAACCCAACAAAAAGCTCGTCATCAGCCGAAAGAATGCGTATCACGGCTCCACCATCGCCGCCAGCTCACTAGGCGGCATGTCAGCCATGCATGATCAGACCATGGGTTTAAACTACATTCATCACATCAACCAGCCGCACTGGTTTGAGCGTGGCGGCGACCTCGATGAGGCCAGCTTTGGTATTCAAGCGGCCAGAGAGCTTGAGGCCAAAATTGATGAATTGGGCGAAGAAAATGTGGCGGCCTTTATTGCCGAACCGGTGCAAGGGGCAGGGGGCGTAATTATTCCCCCCGAGAGTTATTGGCCAGAAATAAAACGCATTCTCGACGAACGCGACATCCTGTTTATTTCTGACGAAGTAATTTGTGGGTTTGGTCGCACTGGGCGCTGGTTTGGCTGCGAAACCTACGGCGTGGAACCCGATCTGATCACCTTTGCAAAAGCTGTCACCAACGGCTTTATGCCCCTTGGGGGCTCGATGATCAACGACAAAATGGCTGACGTGTTGCTAAGCGGGGGAGGGGAGTTCGCTCACGGGCTCACCTATTCAGGGCATCCCGCCTCTTGCGCTGCCGGACTCGCCACCCTCGATATTTACCAGAACACCGGCATTATCGAGAAAACAGCTGAAGACCTTGCCCCTCACTTTGCCATGCGAGTCAAAGAGCTCGAGGCCCATGCCATCGTTGGGCAGGTCAGAGTACTGGGTATGTTCGCTGCGGCAGAATTAGTCAAAGACAAAGGCAGTAGAGAACGTTTAGCCCCAGAGTCAGCAGGCGCAGTTTACTGTAGAGATCGCGCTATCGAAGACGGTCTAATGGTGCGCCAAACAGGTGATGCGATGATCATGGCGCCTCCCTTTGTGACCACACCTGCAGAAATCGATACGCTCTTTGAAAAGTTGTCTGTAGCCCTCGATAAAACGGCGAGTCACTACAGCGCATCCTAGAGCGCGTTATTTATCCCCTTAATCTGCGGGCCCAGAGCCCGCGTATTATGGGGATGGAAGCACTCTCTCAATCACTGCGACGTCTGCGGGCACTCGGCCTCGCCGAAAAGACCTGGTTTAACGCCATCTGGTTTCAAAGCACTTGGTTTTTATGCGTGCTAGGGCGTGATGCACTGCTGCTTTACACCTTGGCCATGCTGACGCTGCATTTCACATTGGTCGCCTCAGCACGTGATGAGGCGAGGCGACTGCTACCGATAGCTGCTGTGGGGATTGGTGTTGATACCCTACTGAGTGTCATTGGCATTTTTGATTTTGGCCCTGTTCTCGTTCCCCTATGGCTCATGGCCTTGTGGGTGGCCTTTGCCGCGGCTTTGACCCGTGCCCTGGGCGTTTTTGGTCGTTCACGGGGGTTGGCTGCATTAGTAGGAGGTATTGGCGTGCCGTTTAATTACGCTGTTGGCGCGAAAATGGGCGCCGTCGCGCTACCAATGGACCCTGTAGTCTCCGGTGCTGTGCTCATCGCCACGTGGGCCATACTATTACCCGGGCTTTATCAGATAGCCGGAAAAGCCCCACCCCTGGAGCAAGCATGAGCGGACACAGCGAAACGATAAACACTATTAATGAGCCGAGTAGACCACTTGCCTTCGCGAAGCTTTGGTTAATCAGCGCAGCATGCTTAGTGGCCGTTTGTATGTCCATTGCCACGGCATATGCAGGGGGGAATCAAACGTCTCCCGGGTACAACCCCTTGAGCCCTGCATCATCAACTCTCGCTGCTAATGTGTATACAGACCAAAACGTTGCACTGAAAAAATGCGGGGCGGCGCTGCTCAAGGTGTTTTTTTGGGAGGTGTATGAATCGAGCCTTTACACCCCCGACGGAACGTGGAACGAGGGCACAAAGCCATTTCGCCTCGATATCCGTTACCTACGCACGATTTCTGCGGAGGACTTAGCCAAGCAGACGGGAAAAGAATGGGCCGAGCAGGGCAAAGTGTCAGCCCAGCATGCGCAATGGCAGGAAGATTTACGCGTCATGTGGCCCAATGTCACCGAGGGGGATGTCATTTCACTGGCGATCAACAAAGCCGGAGTCTCAACATTCCTGTTTAACGGGGAACGCCTTGGCAGCCTGCAAAACCCACAATTTGGCGAGGATTTTTCCGGTATCTGGCTAGCTGCAGACACAACGCGACCCAAACTACGAAAGCAACTCATTGGCCTCTCGAAGTAGGCGCTTAAACACCATAAACTCAGTGCCGGAGCGACCATAAGAGGACGCCCAAAGCAATCTCAACTAAGCCCGATAGGCTGCGACCTGCTGCTTGGCAGAAGCGCCCACAAGCAACGCCGCCAACTCTTCTAAGCCGGGGTCTGTTAACAAAGCATCCCGACGTACGACTTGACTAACTTTAGACCGTCGTCGCATAAAGTCTGATAGCTCAACAATCCATTCTCGCTTAGCAATGAGGCGCAGCTCTGCCCGAGTATATTCAGCTCCAGTAAGCACGTGCTCTGCCTCAGTGATGTTCGAGGCTATGTCATCGAGAAGGTCAAAGGCAGCCCTATCATAGCGGCGCCAAAATCGGATCGAGAGTGGCTCTGAGGCACTCGATGGCGTGAGTTTATCCAGCTCCATTGCCGCGGCTCGAGCCATAAATTTTGCGCGGCAACCAGCGCCCGACTCCCCAAACCACTTGGCATCCGGATCTGGAATTTCTACTCCAAGATCAGACATTACCGACACTAACTCATCACCCACATTCAGGCAGTCTGTGAGCTTGCCCCCAAATACACTCACAAAGGCCCGCTCACTATCGACCTCAACCTGATGTTCTCGGGATAACTGCACCCAATCACGACCAGCGACGTCACCGGCGACAGCCAGAGGCCGAACACCAACCCGCTCGGCAATCACATCAGCAGCGGTCAGAGGTTTAGGCAAGTTGAGCAGGGCATTCGCGTTAGCAAGAACAAAGTCTCGATCCTTTGTTGTAACACCCACCGACGGGTCATCAACAGGGGTATCAGTAGTGCCAATACAAGTCTTAGGCCCCATCGGGATGACAAAGAACAACCGTCCATCGCTGGCAAAAAATGTCAAAACTTTAGCGGCATCAGTGACACGGTCTACAATTAGGTGAATGCCCTTCGACAGCACATGGCGGTGCTCTGTCGCGACACCCACAGACTCATTAAGAAGGTCAGTGTTGGGTCCTGTCGCGTTGACAATCGTCTTCGCATTTAACGAAAAGACACGATCAGCCACGCGATCGCGCAATGTCGCGCGCCAACAAGATTGGTCAGATAGCCACTCTAGGGCCTCAACGGCGAGATAGTTAGCCGCAAGTCCACCCGCATCCGCTGCACGACGCACAAAATTGAACACAAAACGCGAGTCGTTGTCGTAGAGATAGCAATCTGAGTACTCCAGACCACCCACCACACCTTCAGCAGCCACAACCGGCGCCTCACTGCGAATCTTTCCCGTCGTCAGATAGCGTGGTGCGGCCATTCGACAGTTTCCCATAAGCCAATAGAGCAGCGCGCCCAGCCATACAAAGGCCGACCACATCCGGAATCCTTTGCCAATACTCGTAAAAAAGCGGATCTCTCGAACGGTCGATGGATAGGCATCCATCAGCCGGTTTCGAGAGCGGCAGAGTTTACGCACCAGGCGCCATTCACCAGACTCAAGGTATTTAATTCCCCCCCACGCAAGATTACTAGAATGAGAACTAACGCCCCCAGCGAAATCTCCACGATCCACTACACCCACCTTTACACCGCAACCTGCCAAGGCTGCGGCCGCAACCGCACCATTGATACCGGCGCCCACCACCAATGTGTCTAAGCAGGCATTTTCAAGTGCCGCAAGGGTTTGCTCCCGTGCGGGAGGTGAGTAAAGAGAGGCGGAGGTGTCCTCAAGCATGTTTATAAACTCTTGAAATACAGCGAACTGGCCATTGGTTTGGACGTGCAGGGCCCTGATGAGATTGTGCCACGTCAGGCGCAAACGTTAACAGCATTTTGGGAGTACCTTTGTCATGACCTCAAGCGTGGACAAGCTCTCTTGCAGGCCGCAAACTCTCCACTGACCAATAATCATGGCGTTGTCATGTTGCAGCAACTCGACGAACACTACCGCGGACTGAATTACCCATGGGGTCGTCAGCAAGCACCCGAACCCCTGAAACCATTCCCTGTAGCTGAGGGTGTTTGGTGGGTACGTATGCCCATGCCCATGGCTCTTGATCACATTAATTTGTGGCTGCTTGAAGATGGTGATGGCTGGACCGTGGTTGATACGGGTCTCGCATCCGAAGATTCCCGAACAATATGGGAGGGGTTATTCGGAGATTTCATGGGCGGTAAGCCCATTCTCAGAGTTATCTGCACTCATATGCATCCCGACCACATCGGTCTTGCTGGATGGCTTTGCGAACAGTTTGACTGTCCCCTATGGATGACCCGTGAGGAGTACGTCATGTGTCAGCTGATGGCGAGCTATACCGGCCGTGACGCACCAAAGGCAGGCGTAGACTTTTATCGCGGCGCGGGCTACGACGATCATCAGCTCGATCAATATCGCCAACGCTTCGGGACCTTTGGCGCCATGATGGCGCCCATGCCTCACTGCTTTCGACGCATGGTCGACCGAGAAACCATCACCATTGGTGATCGTTACTGGCAAGTGATTGTCGGGTCAGGTCATTCACCTGAGCATGCCTGTTTGTACTGCCCAGCCTTAAAAATTCTTATTGCAGGTGATCAAGTCCTGCCAAGGATTACCCCCAACGTCTCCGTCTTCCCAACAGAGCCCGAGGGTAATCCTCTGGCTGAATGGATGGACTCAAACGCCCGCCTGCTCAACATTCTACCCAATGATCTTCTAGTGCTACCGGCTCACCAAAACCCCTTTCATGGGTTGCACATTCGCATCAACCAGATCATTGACAGTCACCGACAGGGCTTGCAGTCGGTATACGACTACCTTTCAGAGCCCAAGCGCGCGGTAGACTGCTTTCCCAGTCTATTCACACGAGAAATTTCCGATAAATTAATAGGCCTGGCCACGGGTGAAACGCTCGCTAATCTGAATCTTTTATTGCAGCGGGGCAATATCAGTAAAAATACCGACGAGGCCGGTGTGCATTGGTATACCCAAAATCCCGACGCCCGCTATATTGATAACGATGAAAACATTCCTCTCGCGACTTAAAGCGCTAGTTTTTCGCTACTACTATCGCTTTATCAATGCGAGGGTTTGGCGTGACGCGCCCCCCGGGCGGGATGTGGCAACCAGTACCCTGATACTGCCCATAGACCACCGACCGATCCGAGCACGTATGTACCATGGGCGGGAAGACCACCCTATTATTATTTATTTCCATGGTGGTGGTTGGGTTATTGGCGACCTCGACACCCACGATCCTTTTTGCCGCGCTTTAGTTGCCGCTACCGATTGCACTCTGATGTCGGTCGACTACCGTTTGGCACCGGAATATCCTTTTCCAGCCGCCCACGATGACAGTTTTCACGCCACTCGATGGATCTTGGACAACCTGAATACTTTGGCACCGAACAACGGAAAAGCGATCATCGCAGGAGACAGTGCAGGCGGTAATTTGGCCGCCTGCACCCTAGCTTCAATGCCAGAGGAACCGCGACTCGTAGGAAGTATCCTGCTATACCCGGCCACAGAGCACTACCTGCATGGCTTTCCATCTTTTAGTGAGCACGCCCGCTCCAAGCCACTGACAGCACCTA
The DNA here is from genome assembly GCF_051201685.1 of Luminiphilus sp. nBUS_07. Taxonomy (GTDB): domain Bacteria; phylum Pseudomonadota; class Gammaproteobacteria; order Pseudomonadales; family Halieaceae; genus Luminiphilus. The sequence goes on from NZ_CP179213.1 coordinate 3,384,014, forward strand.
TCATGCGCTGGTTTGTCGATACTTACATGGGGGATATCACCCCTGCAGACCCGGCCGCAAAGCAGGTATTCCTCAACAGACGCACCGATTACCGCGACTTTCCAAGAAGTTTAATTGTCACAGCAGAACGAGACGTACTAAGAGATGATGGCCGACGCCTAGGTATTCGCATGCGTCAGGCTGGGGTCGACGTGACCTACCACCACTACGATGACGAAGCGCACGGTTTCGCTTGTTCAGAGGGTCCAACCGCCGGCCATCAGCACTTCATCAGCCTCGCCAGCGATTGGCTCAAGCCCTTCTCAACTACGCCGTAATTGCTCTCAATACCTGACCAACGTCTGACCCTGTGAGAATTCTTGGTGAGAAATAACCGTCACTCTCTTCCAGGGCGCGTTCGGTAATTTTTTCGTAATCCGCAACCTTAATGGCGTCAGAATTACCCGGTAGGCCCACGCTCTCACGCAAAGACTCCATAGCATCAATGGCAGCACCTGCCCCAGAAACCCCCATTAAAGGGGCTAATTCTTCAAGGCTGGTTTTTGCAGAGTCCCCAAAAACCCGCAAAACATGGGGCAGGACCATGGCGTTGGCAACGCCGTGGGGCAAGTGATAAAAGGCTCCAAGCTGATGAGCTATGGCGTGGACCGCCCCGACGTTCACCTGATTAATCGCTACACCGCCATAATAAGCGGCCATCGACATTCCCAGTCGAGCCTCAGAATCACCGGGCTCTGCCATCACTCGCGGGAGCCAGTGGGCCACGCCACGCACACACATACGGGCTGTTTCTAAACTGGTGCCTCTACTCCAAATACCGATATAAGCCTCAACACCGTGCGTCAGAGCATCTAATCCCGTAGCCGCAGTAATCGCGGGGGGCAGCGCCAGTAAGAGGTCAGGGTCTAGGGCGACTGCAACCGGTAGAAGTGCCGCGCCGCTGATGACCACCTTGCTCTGATCACCTTCGTGAGTGATGACTGCACCCATGGTCGCCTCACTGCCGGTTCCCGCTGTAGTGGGAATGGCATAGAGTGGCGCTGCCGTGTCAGGCGCTTTATTGATACCCGCCCAAGACTCGGGCTCATCTGTAGAATCAAGGGTCGCCGCAATGATTTTCGCGGCATCCATTGACGATCCACCGCCTACTGCGAGAATGGCGGTGCACGCCTGCTCACGCAGTATCTGCGCACCCTCACGAACCTGAGTAAAGGTCGGATCCGGCTGCACTCCGTCATACCAGATCAAATCTATTCCAGCATTAATAAGAACCTCGCAGGCTCGACTAGCAATCCCCAGTTCACGCAAAGGCCGATCAGTAACGATGAGCACGCGCTGATGGCCACTCTCTAAGATGCGCTGGCAAAGATGATTTGCGCTGCCCGATCCCACCAAGGCGAAATGGGGCGCTGTGGATTTATTACCGAATAACAACCGTGCCATTGTGAAATTAAACTGCCGTTTGGCGCTGCGCAAAAACATAGGTTTAGCCACAGATTCCTCCCAAAAATTAAACTTAGGGGGTGCACATTACTCCCCATCATGGCCACATTACTACAGGCAATTTCGGCGATACGTATTTAAATTCGTGGGGTATGCTTCGTGACACGCAGATTGAGGTCAACCATGCACCGACAGTACATCGATATTGAAAACCCCGACACCTTGTCCCTGAATACCGATACTCTGGCCCCACCAGACACTGGCGAAATAACCATCGCTACAGACTTTGCAGGGGTCAACCGTGCCGATATTCTGCAACGCTTGGGCCTGTATCCTGTGCCTGACGATGCCTCTCCTATTTTGGGGCTTGAAGTCGCCGGCCAAGTTGCCGCCATTGGACCAAATGTTCAAGGGTTCGAAATAGGGGATAACGTTGCTGCGCTGGTGCAGGGCGGTGGTTACGCCACGCTCGCTAAGGCCCGAGCCGACCACACGTTGAAACTGCCGTCCAATATCGACAGCCGCCAAGGTGCCGCACTGCCCGAAGCGTTGCTGACAGTCTGGCACAACGTATTTACCCTAGGACGTCTGAAACCACAGGAAACGCTGTTGGTCCATGGTGGCGGCAGTGGCATTGGTACAGTCGCGATCCAGATGGCAAAGGCGTGGGGATCTCGAGTCGTTGCAACAGCCGGCGGCGCCGAGAAATGTGCTCGTGTTCGCGACCTAGGTGCCGACCTGGTCTTGGATTATCGCAGCGAAAGTCTCAAAGATGATTTTAAAAATGCGGGCCTTGCTGGCGCCATAGATGTGACCTTGGACATGGCGGGAGGAGATTTCACCGCGTTGAACCTAGAGCTCGCAGCACCCGATGGCCGCGTTGTTTGCATTGGTGTCATGCGTGGATCAACCGCTGAGATAGAACTGGTTCCGGTGCTGATGAAGCGTCTCACGTTGACGGGCAGCACCTTGCGAGGGTTGGGCATGACAGGGCGTGCCGCTGGCTTTGCAGCTCTGCAACAGGCGATGATGCCCTTCGTTGCAACAGGCCAAATCAAGCCCTGTATCGATACGACATTTCCGCTAGAACAAGCCCTGCCGGCACACACACTCATGCAGTCAGGGGCACACTTTGGTAAAGTTTTATTGGATTGCCGCTCAACCTAGATCTCGAGGCTAAAATCTCAATGGGAAATACAAGCGTGAAGTTGCTGTTAGTGCTCGTAACGCTGACGCTAGCCGGTTGCCGCTTAGAAATCATCGTTCCAGAAGGCGGGCAGGTTACCTCTGCTTCCGGGAACTATAACTGTGACGAAGCATCAACTTGCCGAGCAGATATTACAGATGGCAATTTTGAAGACACTTTTACGGCACTTCCCAACGCTGGCTATCGTTTTGTGGGCTGGTCAAAAACTCAGAGCAACGTTTGTGAAGGCTTGGATGGGGGCTGCAAACTTAGTCTTCGTGCCCTGCCTATTTCATTGCGAAACCGTATCTTAAGCTCTAGTTCAGTTGGCCGATTGGTGCCTATTTTCGAGGCAACAGATGCTCCGCAAGAAGTTATTGTTTCGGGGGGGCTCAACGTCTTAGAAGTTGCAATCATTGATACGGATACCAATAACCCAGAAAACTCCTTTGCCTCAAACAATTCCATTGAACTTGCCCAAGTTCTTCCAAACCCCGGTACCGCAGGTGGCTACATGAACTTGCCTGGAGAAGGCTCTGGGGGACAGACGCAGGACTCGGGGGACTCGGACGACTTTTTTGAAGTAAAGGCTGAAGCCGGCGATGTCGTAACACTCTTTGCCTCTGACTACGTTGACTCTGACCTTGATTTGTACCTGTATGACGTTGACGGCGCCGTTGTCACTGACAGCCTTGGCACAGGAGAAATTGAAGAGCTCACCATACCCGAGACGGGAACTTGGTATATCAATGCTTCGGTTTTCAGCGGCGCCGCTAATTATGTCCTCACGATAGGTCGAGGTAACGGTAGCTCGTCTAGCAAACCCTTAGCAGTACCTGGTCAGGTTTTGGTGACTTGGGGCGGCGAGGGTATCCTTAAAAGCAACATCGTTGATGAGCAGCGCCACGCGCTAGCGCACAAGTTCTCGCTAACAGAAGCCGGGGGTGGTTTAGCCCGAGCCCGACGCTTCGATGCACAACCCGGTACTGTCGCTGCCCTTGGCATTGATGACAGTCCCAGATTACTTAAAAGGCAAGCTGAATTAAGCAACGATCCCCAGCGGCTCGCTCAGTGGCAGACGAAGATTCTAGCCAAACGCCTTCATAAAGAACCCAGAATTGCTGTAGCTGAGCCCAACTGGAAAGTGAGGACTCAAGCCAAAACTAATGACAGCTTCATCCGCTTTATGTGGCACCTCGATCAAATTGGAGTGCCTGCCGCGTGGGACACCACAACAGGGGATCCGGGGATAGCTGTTGCAGTTGTTGACACCGGTATTATTGCTGAGCACCCAGACATTCAGGGTCAGCTTGTGGATGGATATGATTTTATATCTGATCCCGAGAGTGCTGGTGATGGCGACGGTATAGACCCCGACCCAACAGATACTGGCGATGGCAGTAACGCACTTAGGTCAGGTGACTTCCACGGTCTGCACGTCGCAGGAACTATTGGCGCGGTGGGAAATAACAATCAGGGCATCGCCGGGGTCGCCTACTCGTCACGTGTGATGCCATTGCGCGCACTGGGTGCTGATGGTTCAGGCTCTACTTATGACATTCTACAAGCGGTGCGCTACGCTGCAGGCCTGAGCAATGATGCGAATATTTCACCTAGCACCCCTGCCGCAGTTATCAACCTCAGTATTGGAGGTTCAAGTTTCAGCCAAACAGCCCAGAACCTTTATACAACCGTTGCCAATACGGGAGTTTTAATCGCCGCAGCCAGTGGTAATGACGGCAGTGACAGTGTCGATTATCCGGGGGGCTACGAAGGTATCTTTGCCGTGGGCGCCACTGATGCTCTCAACAATGTTAGTGATTACTCCAATCGTGGTACGGCACTGGATCTCGTCGCTCCGGGAGGCCGAATGGAAGCTGACGCTAATGGTGATGGCCAGCCCGATGGAGTGATTAGTACCTACGTGTCAGATGGATCCCCCGAATACGCTTTTCTCGAGGGCACCAGTATGGCAACACCTCATGTAGCGGGCGTCTTCGCATTGATGAAATCGGTAAATGCCGATCTCGACGCATCAGCCGTGGATGATTTACTACAGCTGGGCCTGCTAACCGATGATCTGGGCGAAACCGGTCGCGACGACACCTATGGTTGGGGCCTCATCAATGCTCGTAAAGCGGTAACCGCCGCGATTTCCTATGCGGGCGGGGAAATCGATATCCCACCTCGATTAGGCGTTTCCACCAGTATTTTAAATTTTGGTAGCACACTTACCACCGCCAATTTGATTATTTCGAATCAAGGCGGGGGCGAACTGTCTATCCTCAGCGTTGAAAACAACGCCAAGTGGTTAACGATTACCCAGGCAAATGCCAATGACAGTAAACTTGGAACCTGGCGATTTAGTGTTGATCGACAGAGCTTGGACGAAGGAACCTACCGAACTGACGTCATCTTTGAATCAACGGCAGGAAATAAGTCAGTGTCGGTAGAAACCCGGGTGAGTAACAGTGGCACAGGAGATATCGGGGTCGTTTACGTGCTGTTCGTTAACTCAGAAACTCAGGAGATTTGGCAAGGCACCACAGCAGCGGCAAGCGACCTAAGCTATGTCGACGATGAATATGCCATCACAACAAACTATTTATTGGGGCCTGATGCAAAAGAGGTTGACCGGCTTCCTGTAGGCGTCTACGAAATCTGGGCCGGAACGGATAACGATAACGATCTCTTAATCTGCGATGCCGGCGAGACCTGCGGCGCTTGGCCCAGTATTGACTCCCCAGCAATTATCACCATCTCAGAAAATCGTAATGACATTTTTTTCTCCAGCAATTACCAGATCAGCCTGCCGAGTATCAGTCACGCCAGCTTGAAGCCAATGACAGATGATCGTCTTATCAAACCTAGGAAACCCCGATAATGCTTAGGCCCTTTATTGCTTTTACCGCCCTATTTTACCTGATGCTCGGAGTATCGATTCAGGCCCACAGTAACGACCTCAAAAACCCAACCGCCCTAGTCGATAATGCCCCGTATACCGGGGACCTTCAGGGCATGGTGAAACGGCGAATAGTCCGTGTGTTAACCGTTTACGGGCCCGGACGGTATTACCTAGACAATGGTGCTAAAGGGGTCACTGCGGAATATGCGAATCGCCTTGAAAAAGTTATCAATGAGAGCTTTGATACCGGACACCTGAAGGTGGCGGTATTTGTATTGCCCGTGGCCAGAGATGAACTTTTCCTCGCCCTGGAGCAGGGGCGGGGAGATATTATTATCGCGGGGACCACCGTTACACCGGCCCGCGAGCAACAAGCCGCGTTCACCATGCCCTCCAGCAAACCCCTGAAAGAAATTTTAGTCACAGGCCCCAGTGCTCCACCCATTAATTCAATAGATGATCTGTCCGGCAAAAGTGTTTACCTCAGGGCCTCGTCGAGCTATAGCGACAGTATTGCAACACTCAATGAGCGTTTCACCCGAGAAGGTAAAGCCCCAGTCTCCTTAGAACCCATGTCAGAATTACTTGAGGACGAAGACCTGATTGAAATGGTCGACGCCGGTCTACTGCCCTGGACTATTGTCGATGACTATAAGCCTACGCAATGGTCAGGGGTGTTCACTAATCTCAACATTCGCAATGATATTGTTTTTAGAGCGGGTAGCCGTCACGCTTGGGCTGTTCGTCAAGATAACCCCGAACTTAAAAAATTCCTTAATAATTTCCTTAAAGATAATAAAGAAGGCACTTTGTTTGGGAATATTTTGAAGAACCGTTACGTCCGAGATTTTAATTGGGCAGCCAACACCAACGCCGAAAGTGAGCTGCAGCGATATCGCGATCTCGAAGCACTGTTTCGCCGCCACGGTGTGAGCTACGGTATCGACCCAGCGCTGCTGGCCGCTCAGGGATTTCAAGAATCGCGTCTGGATCAAAACGTGCGCAGCGGTGCCGGTGCGGTTGGTGTCATGCAATTATTGCCCAGCACTGCCGCTGATAAGAATGTGGGGATACCCGATATTCATGAAGTCGACCCGAATATTGAAGCAGGCGCCAAGTACCTCGCTTTTCTGAAGCGTCGCTATTTTAGCGATCCCAATATGGATCCATTAAACGGCGCTTTACTGGCTCTTGCGGCCTACAACGCAGGGCCGGCCAAAGTGCGCCGTCTTCAAGAGACCGCGCGCACTCGAGGCTACGACCCCTACCGATGGTTTGACAACGTCGAGGTCATAGCCGCAGAGAAAATTGGCCGAGAGACGGTTCAGTACGTGGCCAATATCTTTAAATATTACCTGAGCTATCAGATGATCAATCGAGAGAGCGCTCGCCGTGAAGCCGCGCGTCATGCCGCCGGGGCGCCCGCTCACGAGCAAGATTAAAATTAAAAGGCAAACGTTAAGGCCGCGGTTACACCTTGAAAAGACATATCAAAACGACGGGATCCCAATCTTAGCGGTTCTTCCACGTCGATCTCTACCAACTGATAACCCAAAGATAAGCCCAGTGTGTCGCTGATTTGATATTGGCCACGCAGATGCGCGTACTTGAAGCTACCATCGTATTCGTCGATGCTCAGCGATAGCCAGCCCAAAGTAGCTTGTGTCGACCACTTCTCATTAAAGGCATAAAACCCAGTAAGGCGTAGGTTGGGTAAGGGTACAACAAGAGAACCTTTGGCGGTTTCACCCGAGCCTTGTGCCGCATTATCGCCACCATTGATCACTCCCTGACCCCGAATGACCAGCTCCGTATCCACAGCGTGCAAGCCACCGCCAACGGCGAGCTCAAAATTATTAGTGCGCTTAACGGTATACATGGCATCAATAATTAAAGTATCGATTTTCCAGTCAATACCTACGTCGACACCTGCTGAAAAATTCTGACCCTCCCAAACAATGTCTTCTTTCAATAGCTGCCCCGATCTGCCGTCCGAGTAACGGTATATCGATGCTGAAATTTTCCAACGATTGGATACATGGCGGTGGTAATCAAACATCCAACTGGTGTATTCACGATTAACACCCAAATCATCCAATTTTATTGTGGCCGAGCCAGTATCACCGCGGCGACTCTCTACGGTTAATTCACCGTCCTGCCAAAAGCCTCCAGCATAGAGAAAGTTTTTGGTTTGAAGATAACTGTGGGCCTCTGTGGCGAAGGCGGCTGGGGGGCCAAGGCAAAGCATTGTGGCGATTGCTGCAACCACCTTTTGGTTCATAAAACCACTCATCAGCGAGAATACTCAAGGACATCTTTGCAGCTCATGCAGAAATCAGTCGGTGGTCATTTTCTAGCCACTCGAGCCGCCCTGTCTCCGCCCACTGCCGCTTCACACCGGGAACAGGTGCAAGATGAAATAGATCGCCATTGCGCCCGGTCAATGCGGCAGCCGCTCCATTCGCCTTTGCTAAATTGGCATTAGCGGTCATATGTTCTGCCTCACCATGAACAGGTATCACTAAGTCAGGGCGGAGACTTTGATATAAATCTATGAGCTCATCCTGGCAGGGGTGACCCGATGCATGCAGGGTACGTTGGCTGTTGTCCCCATGAATAACGGCGATATTGCGAGCCCTTAAATTCTCTACCAAGCGAGCGACTGCAACTTCATTGCCCGGAATTGTTTTAGCGCTAAAAATAACCGTATCACCCTCACCTAGAGACAAGTGTGGATGGGTATCCATGGCCAATTTATGTAGCGCTGCACCCACTTCGCCTTGACTCCCGGTCGCAAGGGCAAGCACCTCATATTCCGGAAGATACTCAAGGTGTTCGTGGGAAATAGGCTTAAAATCTGGGTGTAAATAGTCGTTAGCCAATGCACACCGGTACATATTTTCAAGGGATCGCCCCAGCAAACCCGCTCGACGACCGGTTGCATGGGCAATGCGCAACACCGACTGCAATCGGGCCACGTTGCTGGCGAAACAAGCCACGACAACCTTGCCAGTTAATGGCGCCAAGGTCTGCAGCAAGCCATCCGCCACATCACCTTCACTGGGCGATCGTCCCACTTTTAAGGCATTGGTTGAATCACAAATGACGGCGTTGAGACCTTCAAATTCCTTTCCCGCCCAGTCAGCAACCTGCCAGCTAGGGCCCACAACGGGGCGTTTATCGACCTTCCAATCGGCTGTATGCAACACACTGCAACCCGCAGTCCGTATCAACAGCGCACAGGTCTCTGGCGTCGAATGTGTAATAGGCAACCACTGAACATCAAAGGCGCCAATCTGAAGTCGATCGCTGGGCCGGACTTCAATCAGTGGAGCGGGCAAGACACTGCCACGCCAGCCACTTTTTTTACGCAACACCGACGCCGTGAAAGGTGTCGTGTACACCGGGCAATCAAGCATTGGCCATAGGTACGGAACCGCACCAAGATGGTCCTCATGGGCATGGGTAATAATCAACCCATCGATAAGATGCTTGCGCGCGGCTATAAACGCGGGGTCTGGCATCTGGATTTTAGGCCGCCCAGACGTGCTGCCCAAATCATGCTCAAAGGTGATCCCGCAATCTACCAGTAACCAACGTCCATTATGGCCGTATAAGTTAAGGTTCATTCCGATCTCACCGGTGCCACCGAGGGGTAGAAACCAGGTTGCGTTGTCTGGAGGGGTCATTGCTACCAGGCATACCCCACGCGGAAACTGTATTTCTGGTCCACTTCCTCATCGAGTGAGCCGTCATAATCAATTGAAAACTCGGCGGCTGCCTGGAAACCAAATACCAGCGGAAAAGAGAGACCTGCCGTTGTCTTAAGCAGCACATCTTCAGTGCCTTCGGTGCCCACAATACCCACATGGCGCAGGTAAAGCTTTGAACTACCGCCTAAAATATTGCTCTCCCCAGTGAGGTTCCAATTTACGGCGCCGTAACTTTTTTTATCGAATGCACACGCTTTAGGGCCCCGACTCACTCCCGCACTATCTAGGCATTCGATATCATCAAACTGTGGCTGGGTGTACTCAGTTGAGACATACGCCAGTCCCAATTCGCCATCGAGGGAGATCATGTCGTTGTCCAACAGAACACGGCCAAAGTAAGGACCCACATAGGTTCGTATATCGATGTCTGCTAGCGCATCAGATTCAACCGCCAGGTTAAAACCTACGTAATTCCGATCATTTTTAAGGTAATAATCGTATTTGCCCAAGAGCTTCCATTTGTCTGAAGTATCAGTACGGACATCACTGCCGGCGGTACCTGTGTCGTCCATATCGATACTACCGTTTAACGTGTACCGATCCCTGGTGGACTTTAAGACGGTATTAATAGCAACGTCGAGCTCGTTGGTATCGGTGTTGCCCCTTGCAACAGCCAGCGCTGCACTGGTGTCTCCCGTCCATTTAAAGCCCTGACCCTGCTCCCAAGGCTCTGGATTCATGACATCAATATCAACCAGAGCAATGGTCTCACTCTCAAGAACTAGAGCACCATCAACCACCGCAATGGCGGGTAAAGTGACCATGCTTTCATCTTTCAACATCAGATGGGTTTCCTGAATCTGCTCAAAATTCGCCACCATATCGGCAGGAATTTTCAGCTCATCATCACTGAAAGCGGTTGCTACTTTGACTTTGCCGCCTCGAATTCCAGTGACAACCCCGACAATCACGGTGCCGTCGGTTAGCTGAATACGACCGGCGTTCGAGGGCTCGGTCAAATCAGGATCAATTGCTGCGCTCAGTGGCGTCGCAGCGACAACAAACAATAGCGTCAGCAGCAAGCGCTGCACTGACGCAAAGGTTACAATGGACATTTGGAGAGTCTCGTATCAAAAGGGTTGCGAGGTTACGACATCTTATTGGAAATTTGAATTGCAACAAATGACGAACTACAGGCAAAATTTATGACTTCCGAAGCCTTCGATTTTGATCTCTTTGTCATTGGTGCCGGTTCTGGTGGCGTTCGTGCCGCTCGTGTCGCGGCTTCACTTGGGGCCCGGGTTGCCATTGCCGAAGATCGATATATGGGAGGCACCTGCGTTAATGTTGGGTGCGTGCCCAAAAAACTGTACGTATACGCCAGCGAATTTTCCAAAGGTTTTACCGACAGTTCCGGTTTTGGTTGGCAGGGTGACGCTCCAACGTTTGATTGGCCAACCCTGAGAGACCGTAAAAAAGCCGAAATATCTCGCTTGAATGCGATCTACGAACGGCTGCTGGAAGCCCCGGGCGCCACCATTATTTCGGGTCGCGCGCGACTTTTAGACCCCCATACCGTAACCGTTGAAGGCCAAACTTTTCGCGCCCAGAAGATTTTAATTGCCACAGGCACATGGCCCTACCTTCCAGATTTGCCCGGCAAGGAGCACATGCTGACCTCGAACGAAATTTTTGATCTGGAACACTTCCCAAAACGATTGCTGATTGTTGGTGGTGGTTACATTGCCACCGAGTTTGCAGGAATTTTCAATGGATTGGGCGCCGAGGTTGTGCAAGCCTATCGCGGAGACCTTTTCATGCGTGGGTTTGACGACGATATCCGTCAATTCCTTGCACAGGAGGTTCGGAAAACCGGTGTTGACCTGCGCTTTAATACAAATCCAAAATCTATAGAACCAAGCGCAAATGGCTACAGGGCGGTTTTCGAAGACGATACTGAGCTAGAGATTGACGCCATTTTGTGCGCCACAGGTAGGCGGCCCAATGTTGCGGACCTCAACCTTGAATGCACATCTGTTGGCTTTAATGAAAATGGCTTTATCGCCGTCAATGATGAATTTCAAACCGCAGAAGCGTCGGTCTACGCTTTAGGTGACTTGATTGGTGGGGAACAACTCACCCCCGTTGCCCTCGCTGAAGGCATGGCTTTTGCTCGCCGTGAATTTGGCGCCGGCGGGCACGTGGTCGACTATGACTTCATTCCAACCGCTGTCTTTAGCCAGCCCAATGTTGGTACGGTGGGCTATACCGAGGCGGCAGCAAGGCATTCCTTTGGTCGTCTTGATATTTACCGCTCCGAGTACCGGCCTATGAAGCACACTCTCAGCGGCAGAGACGAACGGTCAATGATGAAGCTTATTGTTGATCAGGCGAGTCAGCGAGTAATAGGCGTCCATATGGTAGGGCCCGATGCCGGAGAAATTCTGCAAGGCATGGCAATTGCCCTGCGAATGGGGGCCACTAAAATAGATTTCGATCGCACGATCGGAATTCATCCCACGGCCGCTGAAGAATTGGTCACGCTACGCGAAGTGGACAGCGACTAAACCATGGAACTCTGGCACTACGGCGCGCTGATTGCCGCAGGCATTGTCGGGGGTGCAATCAATGTCATGGCCGGTGGTGGTTCGGTCATTACTGTGCCGGTTATGGTGTTTTTAGGTGTCCCGGGGCCGATCGCGAATGGCACCAACCGCATCGCAATTCTTGCGCAAAATCTCACCGCCGTCGGCACATTCATGCGCGGTGGCCAAGGGGATTTTCGTCTCAGCATCACCCTCGCTCTTTGCGCACTACCCGGCGCGTTGCTGGGTGCCTGGACTGGCGTGCAGCTCTCTGGAGCACAGTTTAATGCTGCTTTAGCCGCTGTCATGCTCGCCACACTTGTGCTCATGTACCGAGGAGGCGCAACAACACAGGCGGGAGCTAGGCAACCTAGAAACCTTTTATGGGGTCATCTTCTCATGGTCCTCGCGGGCTTCTGGGGCGGCTTTATTCAAATCGGCGTAGGCTTCATTTTGATGCCCATTTTAAATCGTGTCATGGGCCTTGATCTGGTGAGCACCAATACCCACAAGTGCTTCATCGTTGCCGTGTACACGCTTGGAGCACTGGTGGTTTTTAGCCTTCAAAGCGAGGTCTTATGGCTGATAGGCGCCGTTCTGGCTATCGGCAATTCCTTGGGAGGATATCTGGGCGCTAAGCTCACCCTAACCCAAGGAGAGGGTTTAATTCGCAAAGTACTTGCTCTGGCTATCATTGGAATGGTGATAAAGCTGTTATTCTTTCCCTAGGGAAGTCACTACAAAATGTTGGAACCCCGGTAGTAAGCTTTCCCACTACATTGACGCGTCAAGGAAAAAACCATGATTGTTCGATCCGTAAACTTCTACCTTTTGATAACCGGACTTCTGGCGTTATTGACTTTCGGTGGGTGCTCAAGTGTTCAGGTCGATACAACACCGAATGATCGCTTTGAGGCAGGCAACTACGCGACTTATCACTGGCAAGCTGCAGCCCTTGATCCGTCTGGTGCCGCTGCAGACCCGCTATATGCTCTTGACCCTACCCTACGGGCGTCGGTCGATAACAAGCTTGCAAGTAAAGGATACCAACGCGTAGAAACTGGCGGAGATTTCCAGGTCATCTATCAATTCAAGGCTTCGATCAGTGAAGGTGCTCTTAGCATGACTGCGACAGATGCGAACAACCAAGATATCCCCGTCTCCAGCCAAGACCTCGTCATCAATCGCCGAGCAGACCAGGCGCTCATCGATAATGCTTACGCGCTATCGGGTCCCAGAGAGGTCACCAGTGTCCTTCTGACATTTACAGACGGAAATTCCCAAAGCCCTGTATGGGCAGCGGGAATGAGCAAAGTCGTTGACCATGCCAATTTTGATGCAAAGCGAATGACGGCAAGTATCGACAAAGCCGTCAACCGAGCCTTGGGACGTCTGCCTAAGGCAAACTAACTCGCAGCATAAACCTTTGGATTAGCGCACCACGGTAACGATTTCCCCTCAAGACCTGCTGCCAAGTTCTCAAGAGCGCGCGCCAACATTGCCTGCCGTGTTTTTGCTGTAGCACTCCCCAAATGCGGCATTAAAACAACGTTATCCATGGCTAATAGCGGGCTGTTTTCCGCCAGTGGCTCTTGCTCATAGACATCAAGTCCTGCCCTGATTTTGCCGCTGGATAGGGCGGTAATAAGCGCTGATTCATCAAGCACCGAGCCACGAGCCGTATTAATAATCACCGCGCCAGTTTTCATCGACGCAAGCCGCTGAGCATTGACTAGATGATGAGTCTCCGGCGTTGCTGCAGTATGCAGTGACACGATATCAGCCTCAGCAAACAGGTCATCGAGTGCAACATTACGCACACCCGGTATTTCACGTTCAGTTCGATTCCACCCAATGACATTGGCGCCAAACGCACTAACGCGCTTTACAACCGCCAGACCTGTCGGACCCAGCCCTACAATGCCCACCGTGGCACGACTGAGATCCTCACCAAGAAAAAAATCCGTGGTCCAACTGGAGGACCAATGACCCTGACGAATAAAACGATCGGCCTCAACGACTCGGCGCATCGTTGCCAGCATCAAGGCGAGAGCAAGGTCAGCCGTGCTATCGACCAAAACACCCGGGGTATGACCAATCGGCAGGCGAGCTGCTGTAGCGGCGTCCATGTCGATATGATCAACCCCTACTGAGATACTGGAAACTGTGCGCAACTGTGGATTCGATCTTATGAGATCGGCGGTGATAGAAGTACCCAGAGAGCAAAGAATCGCATCGGCTGTCTCAGCCCATCGTTCAATGTGTGCTTGGGGCATTGGACCTTCGTCCCATACCTGAAGATCAAACTGCTCCCCCAAAGTGTCCAGAACAGCGGCGGGCAATGGCAGAGTAATCAAAACGCGCGACTTCATGACAGGGCTTCGCTAGGAACACAGTCTAAATACCTTAGCACCAAAAACTCAGTGATCAAGACACTTTCTGCTGCAAACCTGCAGCGAAAAGACAGCAAAAACATCAGTCTTTATCAGGCAATGGTCAACGTTATATCAAGCGTCTGCTGGCTGCAGCCCACCGTGGCGAGAATAACGAACAGCCCCGGTTCGTGACCACAGCAACACCAAAAAAACAGGAAGTGCGATAACAAACCAAGACACTGGATAATCACTGACCGCCAACACTAAACCCGTGGCTAATGGGCCTATGACACGCCCTATCGATGCCGCCAATGCAGTCACACCCATCATTCGACCACGCTCTTGAGCACCCACAATACTGCTTGCTACGGTATTCAACACCGGCAGACAGCAGGTGGCTCCCGCAAATGCAGTAAAAATAACAAAGCCCCGCGCTAATTCCGTTTCCACAGCAATCGCAGCAATCAGACTGGCCGCAAAAATAGCCGCGCCGCCGGTCAACACGTTGATCAATCCGAAGGTCCGCGTCATCCAATCCATCATGGCGCCTTGAACGACGATCATGGCCACACCCACGAGCCCGAACAGGATACCGACCTCTCTAGGCCCCCAGCCGAGATAAGCCGCTAACCACAGTGGGCTCAGATAAATGGCTGCGCTTACCGCACCTGTATGCAGCGTATATTGCACCGTCAGCAGCAGGGCATGTCGGCGTCGAATGAAGGCCAGCATATTTTCAGGCCCGGACGCTTTTTGGACTTTTTTAGTGGTCTCGACACTAGGTCGGTCAGCGGGTAGCAGCCACCCAGCCAACCCCACCGAGACCAACGACATAACCGCTGCAAACAAACCAGGCCACAAAAAAGTACCCTCCGGCCCAGCCAGAACACCACCAATTACCGGCCCAAGAATGAGCCCCAGGCCAAAAGCAGTGCCCACTAGGCCCATCGCTTTAGCTCTTCTGTGCGGGGCACTGACGTCGGCCATCAATGCGGACGCCACTGGCAAGCTGCCCGCCATAACACCGCCAACAGCCCGTGCCGCATAGAGCATCCATAGTTCGCTCGCGACACCGATCATGCCGTAGGACAGCGCACCGCCAAACAAACACACCATCAAGACCTGTTTTCGACCAATACGATCGGACAAGCTCCCCCAAAATGGGCCCGCGATGCCGGCGCAAAGGCTGTAAATAGCGATGACCAAAGCGACATCCATCTCGTCACCGCCCAATGCAGGTGACATAAAAGGGAGAATAGGAATGAGGATGCCAAAGCCAATAAGGTCGACGACTATAACGCTAAAGACCAACCACTCCGGGGGAAAGCGCCAGCTTGCTCGACTCACGATTCAGTCCATCGATGAATCTCTGGGATATCGATGGCAAACAAATCAAGCACACGGGCAACACTCTGGGTCACCAAAGCATCGACCGATTCTGGACGGGTGTAAAAGGCAGGAACGGGAGGTGCAATAATGGCGCCCATCTCCGTGGCCGCTACCATATTGCGTAAATGCCCAAGATGGAGGGGGGTTTCTCGTACCATTAACACCAGTGGCCGACGTTCCTTTAACGCAACATCAGCCGATCGGGTCAACAGCGTAGAAGTGACCCCCGAAACAATTTCGCCCAAAGTGCGAATCGAACATGGGGCAATAAGCATACCCATGTTGCGAAAAGACCCGCTGGCTATTGAGGCACCGACATTTTTTATGGGGTGCCACTCGTCAGCTAAAGCACGAAGATCGGCAACAGGCATATCGAGCTCATGGTGAACCGTCAACTCCGCCGATCGCGACATCACCAAATGCGTTTCGATAGGCAACGGAGCCAGAAGCTCAAGGGCTCTAACACCAAATTGAACCCCTGAGGCTCCGCTGATTCCAATTATTAACCGATTCACACTGGCATTGTAACGCCTCAGAACTCCATTCGAACACCCACGTTGAAGGAACGTCCAGGTTCTGGGGCATATTCTCTCAGTACCGAAGTGCTCAGACGGATTTCTTCATCACGAATATTGCGCACCGCCGCAGATAACGTAATGAGGGAGTCACTGAAATCGAACTGCCACTGACCACCAATATCCCAACGTACCCAGCTGTCCGTAGCCTCTTCATTGTCGCCGGGTCGATCTTGCTTATCGGCAGCCGTCAGTCGAGTGAAGTAACGTGCTGAGGATTGCTCCCATACCAGTCCCAAGGCACCTGATAGCGGTGGCAATCGCGGTACATCGCTTCCATCTGCGAGCTCGCCGCGGGTTAAGTCCATCTCAACTTCCAGGTTGAGAAGACCCAAATTGGTCTCTAGGACCTCCCAGTGGGCGTCAAGCTCCAGACCCATAAACTCTGCTGCACCCTGTTCATAACGTCGCACGGGCGTTTCTCCGACTTCCATACCGGTACTGGCGAGGTTAATGAAGTTGTCGAAGTCATTATAGTACGCACCAATGCGCAGAGATTGGGTCTCACCGTGTAATGACAAACCTACGTCAATATTGAGGCTCTCCTCGGTATCAAGGTTAACGTCGCCCACCTCGATCGCCGCAGTCGCCGCGTGGGTCACCCAAGTCGACGGACCCGTATTCCCGTAATTGGAGTACAGCTCTTCAACACTGGGGGCCCGCTCAGATCGGGTCACTGTTGTCGATACATGCCAAGCTTCGGTGAATTCATAAAGTGCACCAAAGGAAGCTGAAAAGGTATCAAACTCCTTTGCGGGTGCCATGTTGCCTTGTGGATCAACTTCATCACGGTCAAATCGCAGGCCGCCCTCAAGTTTCCATGAACCACGGTGCCAATCTTCAACTAGGAATAAACCCAAGCGTGAGGTGTCGGTAGGCAGGATAAATGCCTCCTCTCCCACAGCGCTAAATTCCGTCTCGCTGATTTGCAGCCCCAGCACACCGTGCAGATCGCCGATAGGGCTGTGAACCAACTCTAATCGGCCCTCAACCGCATCGCTGCTGTAGACGGTGCCCACTTCCAAGCCTTCAAACTCGGTGTGCTCGTATTCCGTCAGAGAAACAACACCAGAAAATCGAGCAATACCGGCCATAGGCTGATCGAGCTGCAATCGAATGTCATAGCGGGTCTGTTCCATATCTAGGCGGATATCAACCTCTTCCTCTTCGCCTTCGTGGTCATCATGATCATCGTGATCGTCGTCGTGATCTTCGTCATGGTCGTCGTCGTGATCTTCGTCATGGTCGTCATCGTGATCTTCGTCATGGTCGTCGTCATGATCATCATCGTGGTCGTCGTCATGATCGTCGTCGTGGTCGTCGTCATGATCATCATCGTGATCATCACCATGGCCATGGTGTCCATGGCTGCCTTCTGGAAGCCCGTACTTGTTTTTCTGGCGATTGACCGCGACACCGAAGAAACCTCCGTCAAAGTGAAACGCCGCGCCCAAAGTTCCTGCCGTTGCTTGCGTGTCGGTATTCGGTAGCAGGTCCATGCCATCAGTGCCGGCTCCGTTGGGAACCTCAAGGTTTTCGGTGTCTCTGAATAACGCATCAGCATGCACAGCGAGGGGGCCTAACGCAGTGTCTACACGAAATGTGCCGGCATTGCCGCCGCTGGCTCCGCTGTAACGGTAGTCCAACCCCCATCGCGTTTCTTCAGGTAGCGTGGTTGGAATCCTGTTATCAATGACGTTAACAACACCGCCAATCGCACCGCCGCCATATAGCAGCGTTGCTGGACCGCGCAGTACTTCGATACTGTCAGCAAGCAACGCCTCTACCGCGACAACATGGTCTGCACTAAGAGAGGATGCATCAGCACTGCGGGTGCCATTTTGCAACGTTGTAACACGAGGACCGGATAGCCCTCTGATAACAGGCTGCCCTACACCCGGGCCAAAACTCGCATTGTGTACACCGGGCAATCTCTCGAGTGTCTCACCAAGCGTCGCCGACGCCTCCCGGGCAAGCTCTTCCCCGGTTAGGACGGTTACCGGCAAACTCGTTTCCGTGGCAGTCTGATGTATTGGCAATGTCACCAGGACATGCTCTAAAGGTTGGGGTTCGTTTATGGCGTGGGCGCCACAAGTGGTGATAGCAATACAAATTGCTACCGAATATTTAAAGACGGTCATGACTCTCTCCAAAAGAATAACACTGGGAGGCCATCGCGATGGCCTCTATTTATGCAGTATTAGGAGAGGTTGGGGGGATCTCGGTTACCCGTTCCCTGCTTTAAACCAGCGGAATAAACCGGAATATTGCAGGGTGCTGTATTCTGTTGATGTCCAAGTAGCTGGGCCTTGCCCGGTTCACCAGAGATAGGCGCGTCATGGGCATGGAGACACATCTCACAATGTTGCGTGTCATCAGCACCGTGCCAATGATCTACAGCGACAACCTGTAGCGACAGCATGGCAATGATTGCAGCAACCACCAGCCATCGCCCAGAGCCTTTGTGAGCCCTGTTGATCGCCTTCGATGAGATGCTGTTATTCACTGTATCCGTTAACTCTTATTCTGTTGCAACATGGCCATCATCTTTTGATGCACCATGTTAATTGCCTTTAGAGGTCGAACCATAACCTTAAACTCAACGATAAGGTTGTCCCTTAAGATAATGATATCAACTCCATTAACCTTAATACCATCCATCACGCACTCAAACTCAAAAACGCCGTGATCGCCATTAATGAACGTTCTAGTGTAGTGAAAGCCTTCGGAAAAAACCTGTCCCGCCGCCGATAAGTAGGCATATGAAATAGACCTGCCTTCTTGAGGCGTGTGCACAATAGGGGACCAAAAAACACAATCCGGGTCGAGAAGTTCCCACAGTCCCTCGTGGCTCCCCATCTCCATCATTTTAATCCAACTATCAAACGCTGTTGTCATATTGTCCTCCGGCGGCGATGTTATCATCTCCACCAAGGAAAAGAACAACCGCTGGCCTTGCCATAACCAATACGGGATCATCGGATCATGATGGAACTAGATCATTACACGCCAGCTGTAGCGACGTTGGTCTTGGGCGTTATAGGGCTGTTGATTCTCAGCCGCCTAAGCCAGCGTGCCTCAAATATCGATAAACCCTCATTGGTCCTCCAATTGGTATTTTGGGGCGCCGGGCTGGCTGTCGTTGTCGCGTTGGTGGTTGCGCTGCCGCTTGAAGCCAACGTACGAGGGCAAATACTCAGCCTTATCGGTGTTGTTCTCACTGCGATTATCGCCTTGTCCTCAACCACTTTTGTCTCGAACGCCATGGCCGGCATTATGCTTCAGGCGACGCGACCCTTTAAACCGGGGGACTTTATTTTGGTTAATGGTGTCTTTGGCAGAGTCACACGGCGCTCGCTGGTTAGTACCCGCATTCAAACGGAAACCCGTGACTTCACCAACCTCCCCAATCTGTTACTGGTGACGCAACCTGTCACCGTCCAGCATCGTGAAGGCACAATTATCCAGGCCGATGTATCACTGGGATATGACGTTCACCACAGTTTCGCTGAGCGAGAATTACTGAAGGCCGCGGAAAGCGCTGGCCTCACAGATCCCTACGTATTAGTTGCCGAGTTACTGGATCACGCAGTGGTTTATCGTGCTGCAGGGTTCCTCGAGGATGTTGTGAACCCACTAACCGCCCGCAGTCAGTTGAGACAAAAGATGCTCGACGAACTCCATGGTGCAGGAATAGAGATTGCCTCCCCCAATATTATGGCTCAGCGGCAACAAAGCGGCGACACGCAAACATTTCCTACTGAAGTTCTAAAAAAAGTGACGCGCAGCTCCGCTGACAAACCAGAAGCCAAGATCTTTGATAGCGCACACGCCGCGGCGAATGTCCAAGCTCTGCGCGAGCAAATAGGCGAGATCAGAGTTGAGATTGACGCGCAGGAGGAGAAAATAAAAGCCGCCTCAGATGAGACGCGCGCCTCTGAAACATCAGTTTTAGAAAGCCTAGAGCGGCGACTCAAATGGCTGGAATCTCAAGAAGAGGCGTGAGCGAAATAACACCTCAAACCCCGGTTTGGGTTTGAAGGTCCTGCAGGGCTCTCTCGCGTTGTTCGTAAGCCGCTTGGCCTTTAGTCTTTTCGGAATCCCGAAGGCGTTGGTTGAAGCGACGCTTGCGAAAATGCGCCACCAGGGCCTCAAATCGCTTGGCTTCACGCTCACCTGCGAGCAGTGCATCTATTAATGCAATATCAATCCCCAAGCGATAAGCAATACGTGTAGGCCTGATTCGATAGGCATGAAATTCTGCCACCAGCTCAATTTGTCGCCGCTCAGACAAATGGCAACTACAGCTATAGCCGTAGGGTGGGCAGGGGGTTCTGGTATCAGCGACAGTCATGGCGGTATTTATAGCAGGGGTCGAGGAGACTGCAAAGTACCAAGGACCGCAAAACCTGAGAGACCTCTTCTAGCTCGATACGCGGTATTATGTTCAGTCGCGGCCCCAGCGAATCGTAGGGTATGCGACGGCCCCGTCTCCTCGCGCTTTTGAACACAACGCGCGTAGGCAACTCGGGCGTTTAATCACAATTTAGGAACAAGGGTTCAAGGCCTGTGAAGCCAATCGTCATCGCACATCGTGGAGCTAGTGCTTACTTACCCGAGCACACCCTACCGTGTGTCACTGCAGCGCATACGCTGGGGGCTGATTACATCGAACAAGACATTGTGCTGTCTCGAGATGGTGTGCCCATGGTTCTGCACGATATTTACCTAGACAGCACCACCGATGTTGCCCAGCAGTTCCCCACTCGAGGCCGCGACGATGGCCGCTTCTACGCCATTGATTTCGATCTCGCTGAGCTTAAATTACTGTCGGTGCACGAGCGTGTCGACCCTCAGGCACACGCCGTATTCAGCGACCGATTTCCGGTTGTTGACTTGGAGTTGCGCATACCAACCCTCCGTGAGGAGATTATTTTAATTGAGGGCTTGAATAAATCACGGGGTATGAGCGCCGGTTATTATATTGAGATGAAGTCACCGGCTTTTCACACTGCCGCGGGTTTAGACATTGCCAGTGCTACCATTGAAGTGCTTGATGGCGCTGATTTACATCATAAAAAAGCGCCCATTTTTTTTCAGTGCTTTGATCCTGATACCTTGCGCTACCTCAAACATGACTTGCAAAGCCCTCTACCACTAATACAACTGATGGGGGATAACTCTTGGGAGGAGCCTCCCGGGGTTGATTTCGACTTGATGCGCACTGCACATGGGCTGGACGATGTCGCCACTTATGCCGATGGCATAGGCCCGTGGGTGCCTCAGCTATTCGAAGCAGATGGATTAACGCCGTCCCAGCTTGTCAGCGCCGCACACGCTAGAGGTTTATTGGTGCACGCCTACACACTGCGGGCAGACAGCCTGGAAGGCGGGTTTGAAAGCTTTGCTGCGCTGCATGAGGGCGTTTTTCTCAACGCAGGTATCGACGGAGTATTTAGCGATTTTCCAGATATTACACGGGGGTTTATTGACTCCCATTTCAGTACAGAGGGCACCAACAGCTAAGGCTGTTGCATAGGAGTAGGTAACTTTGATTCAGGGGCCAAAAACGCACAGACGCACTAAAATCGTGGCTACGGTCGGTCCCGGCAGTGACAGCGAAAACATGCTCAACCGATTAATCGCCGCTGGGGTAGACGTATTTCGACTCAACTTTAGTCACGGCTCGGCGGAACACCACGCCGAGGTTGCGGCGCGTATCCGACGTCAGGCCGGCTATGCGGGTCGGTATATCGGTGTTCTTGCTGATTTGCAGGGCCCGAAGATTAGAATCAGTGGGTTCGCTAGCGGGTCTGTAGAACTCACAGCAGGTGACCCCTTTTGTCTTGACCTCGATACCGCCCATGACGCCGGAGATCAGAGGCGCGTCGGAATTGAGTACCGCGCACTGCCAGAGCAAGTCGTGGTCGACGACATATTGCTGCTAGACGACGGCAAACTTCGCCTGCGAGTTGACGACGTCAGCGAGCGAACGGTCGACTGCACAATACTCATCGGGGGCCGTTTATCCTCACGCAAAGGCGTGAACAAACTTGGAGGAGGGCTCGCCGCTCCCGCACTGACGGAGAAAGACCGATCCGATATCGCAGGAATGGCCGAAGTTGACCCTGACTTCGTTGCCGTTTCCTTCGTTTCCAGCAGCGAAGATATTAACTTAGCTCGCGCACTACTGGCCGATGTCGGTATGAGCCCAGCCATTATTGCGAAAATTGAACGCGCGGAAGTCGTAGCCGATTACGATTTACTCGACAGCATTATTAAAACAGCCGAGGGCGTCATGGTGGCTCGAGGTGACTTGGGCGTGGAGGTCGGTGACGCCCAACTCATTGGCATTCAAAAGGATCTCATCAAACGAACTCGCCGCTTAGATCGGCTAGTGATCACCGCCACACAAATGATGGAGTCCATGATCAGCAACAGCATGCCAACCCGGGCAGAGGTATTCGACGTTGCCAATGCGGTGTTAGACGGCACCGATGCGGTCATGCTCTCTGCGGAGACCGCCGTTGGTCAGTACCCTATTGAGGTGGTGACCGCTATGTCAGAAGCCGCGGTCGGCGCTGAGGCTCACCCCGTCGCACGAACTTCTCGATACCGCCTTGATCGCGAGTTTTCCAGCGCTCAAGAAGCTATCGCGTTATCTGCCATGTACGGCGCCAACCACTTTTCTGAGGTGCGAGGTATTGCCACCCTCACCGAACGAGGCGTCACTCCAACTATGATGTCCAGACTGTCGTCCGGCTTACCCATTTTCGGGCTCAGCCGACAGCACAAAACACTGCAACGGTTGGCGTTGTGCCGTGGTGTGATTCCCCTCTATTTCGACGCTACCGCATTTGCAGCTGAGGATATTGAGAGCCGTGTCATGGAGTTTTTACTGGACGGCGGCTATTTAAGTCGAGGCGATTTCATATTATTGACGATGGGCAGTACGATGGGGAAGACAGGTACAACCGACCTCCTTAAGTTTTTACCTGTCGAATAACCCCAATTATTGCGTAATAAGTGCCATAAATCGCAAATTATTTCGTAAAACAGGGTGCACCTAGTGCTACACTCACGGTGTTATGTTGTTCGTTCTCTCTCGGGAGGCGGAAGCTAAACACCGGGAAGAACCCGTTCCAACCTCGACGCATGGTGTCATGCCATCGTTCGGGGGTAATTAATGAAACAAAGGTACACTCAATGTCACAAGTTACAGGCACCGTAAAGTGGTTTAACGAAACCAAGGGTTACGGATTTATAGAGCAAGAAGGCGGCCCCGACGTATTCGTCCACTTTAGTGCAATTCAAGGTGATGGTTTTAAGACCCTCACGGATGGCCAAAAAGTTCAGTTTACGGTAGCAACGGGTCAGAAAGGCCCACAAGCTGAGAACGTAGTTCCCGCTTAATCAGCAATAAGATCTATGCAACGCAAAGGGGCTCCTACAGAGCCCCTTTTTTTTATATTCAGAAATGTGAGTAGCTGAGTACGCAGGTACTATTCTGCAGCTATTGTTTAGATGTCTCTAGCCATTTCTTTCTGACGCTCTTCTTCGCTAGCGATGTACCGAATCCACTGCCGGGCGTACTTTTCAGAGCGCTTGTCTTTTGCAGCATCTCTGAACGCCTTCTTCGCACTCTTGTAGTCACCAAGATTGAAGTGGGCCATGCCCAGCACTAACCTCGCCGAGTCGGGTCGCTTAACCCCCCCTTTTGCAAGGCCTTTGCTAACAGCACCAATAGCCTTCTGGTGCTGATCACTATCGAGGTAAACGTTACCCAAGCGGGTGTACAGCTCGCCCTTCTCAGAAAGTTCGGCGGCCTTCTCCATGTTGGGAATCGCCTTATCAACCTCTTGAGCCTGACGCCAGGCGCTGCCTGTCAGCTCAAAGTTCTTTGACTTCTCTTCAACAAGCTCATCCTTGAACCCCTGCTCCATGACCTTGGCCGCGGGATAGGGAACTTCAGCATTCAAATAAAGATAAGCGACCTGTACCAGCTCAGAGCTCTTATCAAGCAAACCTTGCAGATAGGCAGTTTCCATCATTGCAAGCTGCCTGGGCTCATCCTTCTTCTCGCCGTACAAATGGGACGCCTGCACCCAGTACTGCTTTTTCGGGTAGTACTCAATCAGCGTGTAAAGAGTCGCCAATGCGTTGTCATGATCATTTTTATCGAAGTAAAGAAAGCGTGCCAGGTTGTACCACTGCTCTTTGGGCAACTTACCTTCAACCTCATACATTGAGATAGCCGTCTCAACGTTATTAAGCGCACTGTCGTAATCCTTAATCTGGTAATAGCCCTGGGCCAACAGAATATAAGCGGTAGCGTTGGGTTTATCGGACAGCTCAAACCACTCTAGCAAGGCGTCAATACCCGGGCGCCACTCCTCCTGCACAAAATACAGTTGCGCCACGGTGAACTTGGTGTTGATTTCCATAGCGAGGGGGATGTCGGGCTGTGCGACAACCTGCCTGTAGTAACGAAGAGCCCCTTTGTAGTCTTCTGCGGAGTAGCGCAAAAACGCATACAGATTATAAACGTTGGCCAACTCGTAGCTGTTGAGTGCTCGCTTACCTTCACCGGCAATCATCTGGTCAAGAACCTGCTGCGCGCTAACGTAGTCTTTCGCTTCAGCAAATGCCTGTGCTTCTGCCAGCTTCTCGTACACTTTGTTACGCAGGGCTGGGGTGCGACGTGTTTCGCGCTCCTTTTTGGCCTGACTCTTATCTTGCGCGTGAGCTGAAGATACCCAACCCAGAGTGAGGGCTTGATCAACAACAACACCAGCACCCGTCATAGCGACTGCAAGAAAAGCGGTTCCTAAAATTCTCTTCATATTCTAGATGCCCTAACCTTTACGATCTATTGCTCTAGTTCGTAGGTAAACTTATTTTGAACGCCAGCGACTTCGATAGGCTCGCCATCGACCACGCGGGGCTTGTACTTGAACTTGGTAGCCGCCTTTACAGAAGCGCGATCGAAAATACCCGAGGGCTGGCAGTCGACTGCTATCGGATCACGAATTGACCCTGTTTTTGTCACCGTATACTCGACAATGCAGTACCCGGAAATACCGCGAGTCTGCGCGCGACGGGGGTAAATGGGAGCCACCTTTACAATAGGAAGATATTCCCCGTCTCCCGAAGACATTCCCGACGAGTTGAGCTTAAGCGAAATACCCGTAGTTGGCGCATTGTTAACCACGCCCATGTCAACGTCGCTATCAAACTCAATCGGCTCAAGATCGGGCGGTGGCTCTTCTGGGTCTTCAATCTTCTCGGGTAAAACTTCCTTAAGATTGGTCTCAATAACCTTATCAGGGACCACGATGTCGGCGATTTTTCTCGCCTTGGAGTCTTCCTGCTTAAAATCTCTGTCGACTAGGCTCTGCATGATGTAGAACAAACCTATTGCGACAGGTATCGCGAGCAATCCGCCAACAATAATGCGTACTGAACTACCCATCTCTATTAAGCCTCATCATCAGTCGAGATACAGGGAGGGGCGGTTAACACCGGGCGCACGATATCAATAAGCTCCTCAACCGCGTATGCCGGTGTTTCACGATCCACCTGTACAACAATATTTGCCTGCGGAGCTTCTTTCTTTGCCGCCTCAGCAGTTCGCAAAGCTTTGTCTAGCTTCAGCTTGTTCTTGTTGTAATAAATATCGCCCCGCGCATCAACAGCAAAAATGATCGTGCCACGAGCGCATGCCTCCGTGGTAGTTGCCTGCGGTTTGAAAATCTCGACGCCGGGTTCTTTCACGAAGGAGGAGGTCACGATAAAGAAAATCAACATGATGAACACAACGTCCAACATGGGGGTCAAATCAATTTGACCTTCCTGCTCTGATGACTGCCGCCGAGAGGTCTGATCTCGCATACTCATGCCGTACCCCTCACTTACTGCTTGCCCAGTTGACTACGCCCACGCCCGACTCACGGGCTGCGTCAGCAACGTCTACGACCACACCAGCTTCGGCGCCTTTTTCAACTTTTACTGTAACAGGAGCCTCTGGATCCTCGGCAAGCAACCGTTGAATATTGGCTCGAACAGCCCGAACGTCAACTCGGCGGTTTTCCATCCAAATTTGATTATCTGCCGCAACCTCAACAACGATGCTCACAGAGTCGTCTGGATCAGACTGCTGGTTATCGTCTGGCCGGTTAACTTCGATGCCTGCTTCTTTGATAAACGAAGCAACAACGATGAAAAAGATCAGCATGATAAAAACAACGTCGAGCATCGGAGTTAGATCGATCTCAGCTCCGTCGTCTTCCTGCTGTTTGGCAATTCTGCGCATGGCTAACTACTCCTCCCGAGTACCAACTCAGTGGTCAGACGTGAGTTGATCTTCGAGGAACATCTGCTCGCGGCTAGCAACCCGCTGCAGGTAAGTATTTGCAAATAAACCCGATAGCGCCGCGACCATACCCGCCATGGTTGGGATCGTTGATTTCTCAACACCACCCGCCATTGACTTGGCATCTCCGCCACCGGTCACTGCCATTACGTTAAACACTTCAATCATGCCCGTAACGGTGCCTAACAAGCCGAGAAGCGGACACAAGGCAACGCATGTCGTAATGACATTCATGTTGTTGTTGATCATGTCACGACTACTTGAAAGCATTTTTTGACGAATCTGCTTCGCGTTCCATGATCGTCGTTCACTGCGATTTTCCCAAATGGACACAACCTTCGCCCGGTCATTACGCCAAGTGGCTGAGAAGTACCAAAGCCGCTCGAAGATCAGCGTCCACATGAAAAATACGAGTATCGCGATCAACCAAAGGACGTTACCGCCTTTTTCCATGAACGCGAATATGACATCAAAAACCCCTGGCATCGAAACTCCCCTCAGCCTTTCGCTTAGCGATTGTGCTCGCGCTCAGCGTGCTCTGCCACGATTCCGGTTGCCTGCTCATTGATCACGTGAATGATTCTTTGAGCACGCCCGTTAACAATGGTGTGGAGCAATACTGTGGGAATAGCAACCAACAGACCCAGTACCGTAGTCACCAACGCGCTGGAAATACCGCCCGCCATCGCCTTGGGATCACCGGCACCAAAGATCGTGATGGCTTGGAAGGTTATAATCATGCCTGTAACCGTTCCTAGCAGTCCCATAAGCGGGGCCACCGCAGCAATGATCTTTAGCAGCGTCAGTCCAGCTTCAAGCTTGGGCGTCTCGCGAAGTACACCCTCTGCCATTTTGAGCTCAAGGGTCTCTGGATCCATATCGGGCTTGTCTTCATGAATCTTCAGTACTCGGCCCAATGGGTTGTTAGAGTTAGCCGTGTTGGACTTCAGCTGGCTGGAGACCTTGGTGCTAACCATAGTGAGTACTAGCACGCGATATATCGCGAGCAAGAAGGCAAAAACGCCCACTGCTGTAATCGCGTAACCAACATAGCCACCCTGATGCCACCGCTCTTCTAGCGTAGGACTATCAATAATAGCGGCCAAGAAAGAACCTCCGGTTGGACCCGTAGGGTCAACACCAAACTGGTGCAAGCCTGATGACGAACCCGCCAACTCATTGGCTTGGCCACCGAAAGCGCCGCCTGGCTGTCGAGGCAACTCGCTCAACTTACCGTTGGCGTAGGCCAGATAGTTACCGTTCGCGTCGATCACGTTAAACGCGCCGACCCGCACGACTTCACGCTGACTTAGCTCACCTGACGGTGTTGCTACTTCAGCCGTAAACTTGGCAATCGAACCCTGCTCCTTAACTTCACGCAGTAATTCGTACCAAACACGCTCAATCTCAGCAACGCTGGGAAGCTTGTCCGACCCGCTCATTTTAGCGATCAGGGCCTTCATGAACACTTCTCGGCCTGGGTACTGGGAAGAGACCAAAGACACGTCCATCTGTGACGCAAGATCGCCTGTTGCAGCAGTCAAGTGTCCAAACAGCTCTGACAGTGTGCCCAAGCGCTCTTTAAGTTGCTCCTGCTTGGCAGCGATGAGCAATTCATTATCTTCAAACTGCTTCTCGAGCCGTGCCGAACGCCGCTCTTCGTTAGTGCGCTCTTGCTCCGCGCGACGTAACTCGCCTGCCTGGGTGGCTTTATTTTCAGTAAACCGGCGCTCGCGCGCGGCGTTATCAGAGGAGGCACGCGCCTTGCCCTCTTTAACCAAGCCTAATAATTGATTGAGGTTTTCAGCTGCAACCTCTTGCGGTGTAGGACCTGCAGGGACTACCGGCGCCTCTTCCTGTGCCAAGGCACCTGTCGAAGCCAGGGCTCCCGCAACAATAAGGGCTGATGCTTTAATAAACTGCGCAGTCATCTTAATTCGCCTCCGGCGCCGCTACCGGCATATTCAAGAGTTCTATGGTGGCTTGCTTCTTCGCGATGCGAACCCCTTTTCGTACTGCAGCGGCATAATCGCCGGCAGGCAAAGCCTCCCACGTGCCGCTACCCGTATCCCATGCGCCAGTTTCGGCACCATCGGTTGTTTGATACACCAATGAGATGCGTCCTATGCGCAAAATATCGACCTCGCGGGGCGTGCCGTTAATTTCGATAGTGTCGCTGTAAGATTCAATGCCTCGACCGTATTGCAGCTCGATTGAGTAAAGCTCCAGAACTTGGCGGAAGGCCTCTGCCGCAGTCACATCGGACCGATCGAGGTTATTTCGCACGGCCTCAATGTTGCCTAGGCGCGTATCAAGATCGAAGGGCATATCCAAATTAATGAATTGCTCCAAGCCGTCAAGCATGCGGCCCACCAGAGGCGGTATCTGGCGCTGAATAACAGCTGCCTCTGATATTGAACCATCAATATCAGCGATACGACGGTTCTGGTTAGCGATTTGCCGCTCGAGACGCGCGTTGTAGACGCGCAGGCCATCGACCTGCTTCATCACGGTCTTGTAGTCAGACAATAGGTCTCGGGTTTCGTCAGCAAGCCGATCAATTTTGGCTTGGGACGATTTAGCTTCAGCAGTACGCTGCTTGCCAACATCGAGAATTTGGTCAATGGACGCGGCGTTTGAGGACGCTGCGACACCCAGGGCGCCGCTGGCGACGCAGGCCGCGAGCAGAACGGTTTTGAATCGGTGCATTGTCATGGGGTCGATACTTCCTCTCAGTAGGCAGTTAATACCTTTGGCCTTGTGAGCCAAAGACGCTGATCTAAGGTTTTTTATTAGCGCATGACGAAGATTTTTACTTATGTACTACGTTCAAGCGACATCTTGACCTCGACTCTACCTGAGCCAAGGCGGCTAAATCAATCCGGAATAACACTTCTCTGTTCCTTCCGGGGGCTGCAGATTAACCACACCGGACGAATTCCACAACACTAAAATCATGGCTGTTTCTCGACCCCCCGGGAAAAAGTTCACGACTCTGCTCTTTCCAGTCACTTAAAACCGAAAGATCAAAGGTCGCGTCACCGTCTACGTTGCCATGTACCAACGTGATAAGGAGGCGATCCGCTTTGGGCAGACATAGCCGATAAATCTCGGCACCACCCACGACGCAAATCGCTGCAGAACCGTCAATCAACGCCTGAGCCTGAGCTCTAGCTAACGCTTCATCAACGCTGGTGAGTACCGTGACACCCGGCGCCTGCCAAGTAACATCGCGGGTCAACACTAAATTAGTTCTGCCTGGGAGCGGCCGACCGACAGATTCGAAAGTCTTGCGGCCCATCAATATAGGGCAGCCCATTGTCGCTCTTTTAAAGTGCTGTAAATCATCGGGCAGATCCCAGGGCAGGGCATTACCGCGCCCAATCACACCGTTTTCAGAAACCGCCAGCACCAAAACCACAGGAACGTTTTCATCTGTTTCTTGTAAATCCATCATTAAATAGCCACCGGCGCAGAGATATGTGCCTGGGGGTTGTAACCTTCCAGTGCAAAATCCTCGAAATTATATTCAAACAAAGTATCAGGCTGCCTCAATAGGTTCAGCGTAGGCAGCGGGCCGGGAGTTCGTGACAGCTGCATCTCGACCTGATCTGCGTGGTTGCTGTAGATATGGGCGTCGCCTATGGAGACCACCACATCTGCAACTCCCAAGCCCGCCTGTTGTGCAAGCATGTGCGTCAGTAGCGCCACCGAAGCAATATTGAACGGCAACCCCAAAAAAGTATCACTAGAACGGATAAACAACAGTGTCGATAATTTTCCGTCAACCACATAAAACTGGTAGAGCAGGTGGCACGGAGGCAGCGCCATACGACCGGCACGCACATTGTCTTGAGGTGACAGCGTTTCATCGGGAAGATATTCGACATTCCATCCGTGAAAGAGAATGCGTCGGCTGTCAGGGCGATTTTTGAGGCAATCGAGTACATAAGCCAGCTGATCGATCTCACCACCGTCTCGGGTTGGCCAGCGCCGCCATTGGGCGCCATATAACGGCCCCAACTCACCCTGCTCAGTAGACCATTCGTCCCAAATAGAGACGCCATGTTCCTTTAGCCACGCGGTGTTGGTATCACCTTTGAGAAACCAAATGAGTTCGTTAGCCACGCTTTTAAAGTGCACTTTTTTGGTCGTCAACAATGGAAAACCATGATTGAGGTCAAAGCGAAGTTGCCGCCCAAAAAGTGAGCGCGTTCCAGTGCCAGTGCGATCGGTACGGACCGCACCGTGGTCACGAATGTCTCTCAGCAAATCTAAATAGGCGTGCATCAGGACCCTCCAGAAAATGAATAGCTTCGTTATTGCTTACGGCTGCGATAGGCATAATGGAGCAGCCACAGGCCCAAAAGAAGCATAGGCAGGCACAACAGCTGGCCTCGGGTGAGCCAACCAAAAGCCTGAAAGCCTAGATGGGCGTCGGGCTCTCGAAAAAACTCTGCAATAAACCTCAGTGCTCCGTAGCCCACAAGAAAGACTCCGGCTACCGACCACTGGGGACGTGGGCGCAAGCTAAAGACCCACACCAAAAGAAACAGCAGGCACCCTTCCAGCGCAAACTGATAGAGCTGCGAGGGGTGACGGGGCAAAGCCAAAGGATCTCTGGGAAAAATCATGGCCCAAGGCACATCAGTAGGGCGCCCCCAAAGCTCTTGCCCAATAAAATTGCCCAAACGTCCCAGAGCGAGCCCTACAGGTGCAAGGGGCGCCACAAAATCTGCAACGCCTGCGAACGCAATATTGTGACGGCGACCAAATACCCAAAGGGCTGTGATCACGCCCAGTAGTCCCCCGTGAAAGGCCATTCCGCCCTCCCAGACACGAAAAAGCCACATCGGGTCGTCGAGCCAACGGTCAAAGCCATAAAACAAAACGTACCCGAAACGCCCCCCCACGATGATGCCGACGGCAGCGTAAAAAATAAGGTCATCAACCTGAGCGCGGGCTATCGGTGAATCTGCGCGCTCCGCACGACGGCCGGCCATCCACCAGGCAAAGAGCAATCCGCCCAAATAGGTTAAGCCATACCAGTGCACCTTCAGGGGCCCCAGACTCAACGCCACCGGGTCTATTATTGGATAGTCGATCACTCAGTGCGCTCCTGTCCGGGCCTGACGTAGCGCTCCAAGCCTCTACGCTGCATTAACTCGTCGAGCAGGAGTTTGACCTCTTTAACCGAATGTAGTCCTGACAATTGCTCCAGCACCGCTTTAGCCTCACCAAGTGTCACGGAGCTCAGTACCTTTTTTACCCTTGGTAGGCTCGCAGCATTCATGGAAAGTTGATCGAAGCCCATGGCGATCAACACGGGGGTGGCCCGGGGGTCCCCCGCCAGCTCGCCACAGATACTCACCGGGCAAGACCGCTGGTGAGCATCTCGGCAGATTTTAGCCAAGGCTCCCAACACCGCAGGGTGCAAGCCGTGATACATGTCCGCAACCCGCGCATTGGTGCGGTCCACTGCCAAAAGATACTGGGTCAAGTCATTGGACCCCACCGATAAAAAATCGAGTCGATGGGCTAAAGCGTCGGTGAGCCAAACCGCTGAAGGCACCTCTATCATTGCGCCCACAGGAGGGAATTTTTGCGTGTAACCCTCAGCAACCACCTCGTCATGACAGCGCTGAATTAAAGCCAAAGATTCCTCAACTTCCTCAATCGCAGAAATCATAGGTAATAAAATTCTTAAATTACCCAGACCCTCATTGGCTTTCAGCATCGCTCTGATCTGCGCCAAAAATATTTCGGGATGATCAAGGGTGACCCGAACTCCGCGCCAACCCAAAAATGGATTGTCTTCACTGATTGGAAAATACGGCAAGGATTTGTCGCCGCCGATATCGAGGCTGCGCATGGTAACCGGTGCAGGTGCAAAAGCTTCGAGTTGCTCTCGGTAAAGCTGCCGCTGCTCTTCTTCACTGGGAAATTTGTCACGCAATAAAAAGGCAACTTCGGTTCTGTAGAGCCCAACGCCATCAGCCCCCGACTCCAAAGCCCTCGGTAAATCGGCCGTCAAGCCAGTGTTCACCCATAACGGCACGTTGTGGCCATCTAGGGTTTGGCTGGGCTCATTGCGTAATACCGACAGCTCTTCTGATAGCGCCAGGTCGTCATCGACTAATTGCTGGAATCTACGTAGCGCCTCCTGCGGCGGGTTGATGTAAACCCGACCGTTGTGACCATCAATCACCAGAGTCCGAGCATCAAGCCGACTGTAGGGCAAATCAGCTGCGCCCATAACGGCGGGCACGCCCATACCCCTAGCAATGATGGCCGCATGACTGTTCGCAGAGCCTCGCAGGGATACTACGCCCACAAGATGATCTCTAGGCACTTCACCCAATGCCGATGCGGTTATCTCTTCAGCAATTAGAATGGTTTTCTCGGGCCAGTCCCGTCGATTTTCTGAGTCATCTTTGAGATAAGTGAGCACCCGAGTGCCAAGATCGCGAACATCAACCGCACGCTCCCTCAAATAACTGTGCTCCATGCGCTCGAAATGCTTGATGTGTTTTAACAGTACCTGACTCAGCGCCCCTTGCGCCCACTCGCCAGATTTGATGAGTGAGGCAACCTCACCTCCAAGGGTGGAATCATCGAGAATATTTAAATAAACACCAAATAGCGCATGGTCTTCAGTCGACAGCTCATGCTTTAAATTGTCAGACACTATTTCGATGTCATCGCGAACACGAGCCAACGCCGCGCGGAAAGCACGTAACTCCGCTTTACGATTTACCGCCTTGCGTGAGGGTACCGCGGCCAGGTCAGCAGTTGGCGAGACAAATACCCCCTCACCAATGCCAATACCAGGGGAGCCAGCCACGCCCACAATGCGGGTGATTGTTTTTGAGCTGGTGTCTGACAATGCAGCCAAGCCTGACACTTCAGCGTGAGCAATAATGCCTGCCAATTGTGCAGAAATAGTGATTAGAAAAGCTTCTTCGTCGTCACTAAAGCGTCGCGAGTCGGCTTGCTGAACAATCAGCACTCCCAGCAGATCTCGCTGGTGAATGATGGGGGCGCCCATGAAGCTGTTAAAACGCTCCTCTCCCAACCCGGGCACCAGTTGAAAGCTGGGATGGGCGCTGGCGTCTTCGAGATTAAGCATTTCTCCACGAGTCGCTACCCACCCCACAAGGCCCTCGGTTCTTGCGAGAGAAAATGCTCCAATTTTGTCGCGATTCAGGCCTTCCGTCGCTCGGAAAACCAAGCGCGTGGTCGCCCTGTCAGACAGGTAGACCGTACACACATCAGTGGCCATCGCCTGTCGAACCTCATGGACAATAAGCGATAATGCCTGCTCGAGGTCATCAGCCTCACTAACCGCCTGAACAATTTTGCGTAGGGTTTCAATCACCGCTTGCCACCCCGACGTGCTCGGCGGCGAGGTAGCAGAGCGGGTAACAAGGCTCCCAAAGCTTCGCGATAAACCTCGCGCTTAAAATCAACCACGCCAGTCAACGGATACCAATAGCTCACCCAGCGCCAGTCATCGAACTCGGGCTTGGGGTAAGCGTCGAGTTTGACAGCGGCATCTCCAGCCAAGAGGCGCAGCAAAAACCAGCGTTGTTTCTGACCAATGCACACCGGTCGCTCGCGACGACGCACGTAACGCTCCGGCAGGCGGTAGCGCAACCAATCGGAGGTCTGTCCTAAGATGCTTACGTCGTCGGGCTGGAGCCCCACTTCCTCATCGAGCTCGCGATACATCGCCTGCTCGGGGCTCTCACCACCGTGAATGCCGCCCTGAGGAAATTGCCATGAATCGCGCCCGCCAACGCGCCGACCCCAAAGCACATCACCATCCTCGTTGACTACGATAATGCCAACGTTGGGGCGAAACCCTTGTTTGTCTATGACACGCTCTTTATCAGAACCGGCCAATACGGTGCTCCTGTTTTGGGTTTGTGGGACCTCTGCGATCAGGATATTCTTCCACAAAGCGGCGGTCCTCGCCTTAGCAACTTGAGAAAACTCAAACTGGAGCCCAATTGGCCCTCGCAATCTTCGACCTCGACAATACCCTAATTGCCGGTGACTCAGACCACCGCTGGGGGGAATTTATTTGTGCCATTGGCTTAGTCGAAGCCACTCAGCATTCCGCCCAGAACGACAGCTTTTTACAAGCTTATCAGGATGGCACCCTCGATATATTTGCCTATCTAGATTTTGCCTTGGGCCCGCTCGCAGGCCTCAAAACCCATGAAGTCGCGGTTTTGCAGCAAGAATTTATGGATGACTGGGTCGAACCTCTGATTCTATCCGCCGCTGAGGACCTGCTAGAAAAACACCGAAGGCGGGGTGATACCCTGCTGATCATCACAGCAACCAATACCGTTGTGACCCGGCCCATCGCCGACCGCCTAAACGTTAAGCATCTTATTGGCTGCGAGGCCGAGTGCCTCGATGGCGTTTATACTGGGCGCCCCACTGGCATTCCCTCGTTTCAGGAGGGCAAAATAACCCGCCTGAAAGAGTGGCTTAAAACCCAAGACACCCCGTGGGAAACCAGCCACTTTTACAGTGACAGCCATAATGACCTGCCCCTGCTACAGTGGGTGGACCAACCCTACGCCGTTGACCCCGACTCCAAGCTACATGCGATTGCCACAGCCCGAAGCTGGCCAATTCTCTCTTTGCGATGACGTTTATTGTTTAACGCTGGCAATTGCCAGCGATTCGGTCAAGCCAGATTAGTCTTCGCCAGTACAGGCATCGGCATAATCATCGGCCGTCAACATGCCCTCTAACTCGCTGAGATCCTCTACCTTCACCCTAAAAAACCATCCATCGTTGTAAGGGTCACTGTTGATTAACTCGGGCTCGTCCTCGAGGTTCTCATTAAGCGCAACCACCTCACCCGTTACAGGAGAATAAATGTCTGATGCGGCCTTAACCGACTCAACAAGCCCCGCTTGATCTCCACCCGCGAGCTGGTCACCGATGCCGGGCAACTCAACATACACCACGTCACCTAAACTCTCCTGCGCATGTTCGGATATGCCCACGGTTACCGTGCCATCCTCTTCAATACGGGCCCATTCGTGGCTTTTGGCATACTTCAGTTCCGACGGATTATTACTCATCACTTCATCTCACTACTGCTTGGTTAAATTCGATCACTTGTGATCGGTTCTTCAGAAACGTCCTGACACTGCAAAGCAAATACTCACTGGCAAAACACCAGAGGTCGCCGCAACCGAAATTACGTCAAAGCCTGTCGGGCGAGCCAGTTCTTAAGGGGCGTCGCGGCATCAGTCCAAGATAAGCCCATGTTACGGGCCACTCTGATGGCTGGATGCGTGGAACCAAATCCACGTTTGAACGCTTCCATGGCTGACATCATTAATAGGTTATCGGTTTTTCTGCGGCGCTGATAGCGACGCAATGTCCGCTCGCTTCCCAGCGCGACTCCCTGTTGCCACGCCCGTCCCACCTCCTCTGACAGCACGGCAACGTCCTTGAGGCCAAGATTAATACCCTGCCCCGCCAAAGGGTGAATACTGTGTGCCGCATCACCCACCAAGGCAACCCCTTGATGCACATAATCCACAGCGTGGCACTGGCGAAGCGGGAACACCCCCCGTCGGCCAATAGCCTCTACAGCAAGACCATTAGAGGCAAGTGCGAGATTCAGTTGAGCCATAAATGCGTCATCATCCAAGCTCTGCAGCGGCTCCCACTGATGGTCATCTAGAGACCAAACAATGGAACACAGCCGGGAATCAGATAAGGGAAGCAATGCAAGAGGCCCGGTATCTAAAAATGCTTGATAGCAGGTTTTTTTATGTTCTTCGGTGAGCCTCACCGTAGCGACAATAGCGTGCTGGTGATACGACCATGTCCTAACAGCAAAACCCGCGAGGTCCCGGGTGCGTGATTTTGCGCCATCGGCACCCACGAGCAAGGCTGTCGTTAAGTGTCGCCCCTGATGTGTCTCCATAGTGACCGCGTCATGCTGCGAAAAATCTGCGGCCTCTAAACTGTCCTCCCAGTGCACCCGAATGTTGTTCTGTTCATCAATTTTTTTCAGCAGCGCTTGAACCGTAACGCGGTTTTCAACGATATGGCCTAGCAGCGGCACCTCCAGAGACTCTGCAGAAAAAGCGATGCGACCCGTACCTGCACCATCCCAAACCGCCATATCGGTATAGGGGCCAACCCGGTGCCGTTCCATTTCCTGCCAAACACCTCGCTCAGCCAACCATGCAGTCGATGAAGGTGTGAGCGCGCTGACCCTTGCGTCCCAACCCGCAAGATCTGAGACGCGAGGAGGTGCTGAGGGCTGACTGCCCGCCTCAATAATTGTGACCTTCATACCCTGCTGGGCCAACCCTAGTGCCAGAGACAACCCCGCGATTCCCGCACCCACAATCACTATATCGCTACTTTCAGCGGCAGCCATCAGTGACGCCCCTCATGCACTAGATCCATACCCTTGCCCGTACCACGCCGAGCGATAGTCCTACGTAACGGCACCAGCAGATCTAATCCTACGAGCGCGGCATCCCTCGGGAGGTCTAAAAAGACACCTCGAGACCGGAAGAGGGTGGCAAGAAAATCCGTAGCGCGGGTGGTCTCTTGCTGGTCCTTGGCAACTGCAGATTCGTACTGTCTTAGCGCCGGGAGTGACAGAGAGTCCTCGCCGCGACCTCGAGTCACAGCCAGTGTCTGGGCTAAACGGCTGGCATCGCGCAAGGACAGGTTGAACCCCTGGCCAGCAACAGGATGCAAAGTATGTGCTGCATTTCCCGCTATCACGATGCCTGCACGGACCTGTTCTCGGACCGAAATTCTGGATAAGTCCCAAGCGGTGCGGCGACCCACATCAGTCAATCGCCCCAACCGCCAGCCTACAGCTCGCTGCAAAGCCTGTAAAAATTCGGCGTCGTCAGCGCCCTCGAGAGCACGGGATTCATCAGTGTGCATGGACCAGATTAGGTTGTAACGCTGGCTACCGGAAACGTCATCGGGCAGCGGCAGTAGCGCTATCGGCCCATGCTCAGTAAAGCGCTCCCAAGCGGTACCCTCTGACACGCCTTCAAAACGAACGTTGGCGGCCACCGCCCTCTGTTTTACATCCCTCCTCACCATATTTACGCCTAAGTGATGGCATAACGATGAATCGGCGCCATCGGCGATCACCACCAAATCAGCAACAATAGGGGCCTCTTCACCTCTCAAGATTGCAGGACTGGCGCCGCTGACATCGACACCGGTTACGCCAGCGGGGGCTTGCAGTACAACACCACTGTCAGCAGCAAGTTTGAGGAGCGCAGCGCCAACAAAGTGGTTCTCTACAACATAACCGAGGGCCGCTTCCCCAACGTCACTCGCCTCCATAACAGCGCTGCCAAAACGACCGCGACTTGAGACATGAATGGCCTTAATAGCCGCTCCAACAGCCTCAATTTGCGGCCAAATACCCCAAGACGTCAGGATATCTCGACTTGCTAGATTTAGTGCTGTCGCTCGAGAATCGAGGGCACTGGGCGCGCCAGAGGGTAGAGCTCGGGCCTCCAGCACTCGCACCGCAGCCGATGGCAGGCTGCGCTTGAGGGCTATTGCAAAGGCAAGCCCCACCATACCTCCGCCAACAATTTCGACTCGCACGGGGGCGTGCTTAGCTCGCTGCCATAAGCTTTTCAATGCCTTCAATGGTTTTAGGCACGCCATCGGTGAGCACTTCGCAGCCCTCGGCAGTTACCGCAACATCATCTTCAATACGCACCCCAATACCCCGCCACTTCTTGGCCACTTTGTTGTTAGTGGGCGATACATAGATGCCGGGCTCAATGGTGAGAACCATTCCAGGCTCGAGCTGTCGCCATTTGCCATCGATTCGATAGTCACCGACATCATGCACATCCATACCCAGCCAATGGCCCGCGCGATGCATGTAGAAGTCTTTGTACGCCTCTGCCTTTATCAGGTCTTTTTCGTTACCTTTTAACAGGCCAAGCTCAACGAGGCCTCGGGTAATCACACGAACCGTTGCATCGTGAGGTTGATTCCAAGTATTCCCCGGCTTCACCTTGGCGATCGCGGCCAGTTGCGCCTTGAGGACAACCTCATATAACGCTCGTTGCTCAGGGCTGAAGCGCCCGTTGACCGGAAACGTCCGCGTAATGTCTGCGGCATATCCCTGGTATTCGCAGCCCGCATCAATCAAGACAAGGTCTCCGTCTCGCAGCTTGTCGCGGTTCTCGGTGTAGTGCAGCACGCAGGCATTCTGTCCGCCGCCAACAATACTGTTGTAGGCGGCCGCCCTCGCACCATTTTCGACAAACTCATGGAGAATGGCGCCCTCAAGGTGATACTCGTACCGGCCTTCACGGCTTTCGCGCATGGCTCGGCAATGCGCCTCTGCTGAGATCGCGCCCGCGCGTCGCATTATTTTCAACTCTTGAGCTGTTTTAAACAGCCGCTGCTCATGCAACAGAAAAGCCAAGTCGGTAAAGTCGCCCGGAGGCTTCGCACCCGTTCTGATCTGGCGTCGAATCTGATTAACCCAGCCCATAACTCGACGATCAAAATCATCGTTGTGACCCATAGAATAGTAAATATGCTGCTTACTCTCTAAGAGCCCCGGCAAAATATCGTCGATGTCCTCAATAGGGAAAGCGTCATCCATACCGAATTCAGCAACGGCGCCTTCCGGACCCGCTCGATAGCCATTCCATAACTCCATTTCGGGGTCACGATCCCGACAAAAAAGTAACCTGGCCTGCTCTGCGGCCGGGGATCAGCACCAAGACACCATCGGGCTCATCAAAGCCCGTGAGGTACAAAAAGTCGCTGTCTTGGCGGAAAGTGTATTCGGTGTCCCGGCTGCGCGTGCATTCTCGAGCAGCGGGCACTAGAGCAATGCTGTTGGGCTCCATCATTGCCATTAAGTTTTTACGACGGCGGCTGTACTCGGCTTTGCTGATATTCACGTTGCTTCCTTCTCGGTGGTTAACTTAGTCCTGATGACTCAAGGCATCAGTCAATATATTCAGGGCCGCAAGTCGAAGATAGTCAATCAACTCCTCCAGCTCCCGCTCGTTGTCGTCGCTTTCTTCTTCGCTGATATCAACTTGTGCAATCGCAGCAAAATCCTTCAGCGAGTCTGCAGTATTGGGGTCAACCGGCTCCGATGCCGCATCAGCCGCTGCAACGGCCTGAGTAAACCCGGTCAAAAATCCTGTCGCCCAGCGACCGAGCGAGGTCAATCGTATGTCAAAGGCTTCGTCGTCTTCAGGAAGCAGTGGGCCGAAAGCAAAATCGGTATCTCGAGCTGCAGACAGGGTCGCAGCCAGTAAGCGCGTTGCGAAGTCCGCCGATTCTCCGTGTAAATCCACGGCCAGTGCCTTTTCCAGTAGACCCAACGCCGCGGTCCTCTGTTCATCGGTGTCGTGAGCCATTCCGGCTGCCAGCAATCCGGTTGCTGCCCCGTGGAGCTCTGAAGGGTTCAGCATGAGCCCAACACCCAATAGCACATCGGCTGACTCTTGCCAGTCGGGCATGGTTTCATAGTCACCTAGGGCATCGAGCACAACGTTTTCTCCTCTGGCCCGGCGGTACAAACAACCCATTTGCTTCGCATATCGCCGAACTTCTCAACTCATTCTTCGCTTTATCGGCCAGAACACTGATATGTCTCACTTTTCATAGCATTGACCCACCGCGCCGGCAGCACATATAGTGCAGGATAACCTCATCAAGTGTAATGGCCGTGGCTGAGAAACTCATCCAATCTTTGGAAAAGAAAATCTCCGACCTCATTGAATTAAGCAATGAGTTGAATCGTGAAAATAGGCAGCTCAAATTGCGCACGGCTGAATTACAGCGTGAACGCAAAGAATTACTGGAGCGACAGCGTCAAGCTGGCGACTTTATTAACGGATCCCTCGAGCGTCTGCGCAAAATTGAGGGCGGGTTATGAGTCGCACTCCGACCCTAACCGTTGAAATACTCGATAAAGAGTATCAAGTCGCTTGCCCGCCTGAGCAGGAGTCCGAACTCCTCTCCGCCGCACATCACCTCGACCAGCAAATGCGGGATATTCGAGCGGCAGGGAAAGTCATTGGTTTAGAGCGCGTTGCCATTATGGCCGCCCTAAACCTCAGCCATGAAGTTCTCAGCCTGCAGGGCGGCGAAGCACCAAAACCCTTTGATGGCCATGAAGATCGGCTGAAGACACTCGCCAGCAAATTAGACGAAGCCCTTTACCAGCTAAGGCAACTGGAAATCAACTAGCGGCTTTCCGCTATAATGAGGCTGCAGCCTGGCGTATTGGCCAGACAGTCAGTCCTCGAGCCGATAATGCTACACCCGGGGACCACCGTACGCTGTTGTTGTGCAAATCCGGCACGTCCGGAGAGCCTGATACAGCACGGCGGTCACCACCTTGAGCCTCAGGGTTCAAGGGCGACACCGTCAGCGGTACGCTGGGTTGCCCTCCATATAGGTCATAGCCATGAGTGCCACCACTGCCAAGACCACATGGCGACGGAAGATGCGGCAACTGCGAGATCAGCAGAGCCCACGGTCGCTGCCACCCCTGCTCCACACGCTAACTGCCGCGCCTTGCTGGAAAAATGCTTCGACCATTGCAAGCTATTGCCCGTTAGGATCGGAACAGACGCCTTCACTCATTGAGAACGCCGCTGTCAAAGAGGGCAAGACCGTAGTTTACCCTCGGGTTTTGGGTTCAGGAAAAATGGTCTTCAAAGCGCCAGTGCCCAGAGACACTTTTGAAATCAGCCCCTACGGCATCCATGAACCTCCAGCCTCCGCAAACACTTTAGACAGCTCAAAGATTAACCTGTTCCTGATACCCCTGCTGGCCTGTGACCAATATGGAACCCGGCTGGGCTATGGGGGCGGTTACTACGATCGACTGCTTGAGACAGCACCGGGCTTCAGGTGTGGATTAGGTTTCGATTTCCAAAAGGTGACAGATCTCCCCAGGGAGCAGCACGATGTGCGAATGCAGGGCTTTCTTTCGAACTCGGGATTTGAGATTTTCTAAAGCGCGCCAGACGAGAGAGTTACTGTACTAGGATGCCCGCTTGTTGCGGAGCCATACTGGTATCGGGGGCGGCATCGGTTATGAAAGATCCCGTAACGGCTCCCAAAACAACGACTACCGCAATCACTAGTAAAATATCGGGTTTTTTGTGACCCATGGTATTGGCGCCCGTGGAAAATGACTTTCTGCAAACCCGCGTCGAATAAATAGTGACGCGTGTCACAAATTAGCCTGTACAGTGCGCCCTTAGCTATATTTTGTCAATATTTCACAAAATTAATTTTCGGACGCTGCCTTAGGCTTGAGATAGGCCTCATAGGCGGGATTATTGGTTTCTTCCCAATGGGGATAACCCACATCGGCTAGCACTTTTAACAGGGCGGAACGACGACCATCTGCCAGCCTGAACCCGACCAGGATTCTGCCGTAAGCCGCCCCATGATTGCGGTAATGAAACAAAGAAATATCAAAATCATTACCCAGGGCGTTTAAAAACTTGAGTAGGGCCCCGGGCCGCTCGGGGAACTGGACTCTGAAAACCAACTCATCATCTAAGGTCGAAGAGGCCTGACCACCCACCATGTGCCTCACATGGAGTTTGGCGGTCTCGTTATCTGTCAGGTTGTCGATCGAATACCCTTTTTTCTCAAGCTTTTGAGTCAATTGCTGCAAGTCTGTGCTGTTCGGGGTTACTGACAACCCAACAAAAACCTGTGCCGCACGATTATCAACATAGCGATAGTTAAACTCTGTGATATTGCGTTTACCCAGCTCACTGCAAAATCGGCGGAAAGCTCCGGCACGCTCAGGAATAGTGACCGAAATAACAGCCTCTCTGCGCTCACCTATTTCCGTGCGCTCAGAGATGTAACGCAACCGATCAAAATTCATATTGGCGCCACTCACAGTAGCCGCCATGGTTGCCCCCCGGATACCGTGCTCCTCTGCGTATTTCTTCATGCCCGCCACCGCTAACGCCCCTGCGGGTTCAGCAATGGCACGCGTATCCTCGAAAATGTCTTTGACACCAGCGCATATTTCATCGGTACTCACGGTAATAATGTCGGTGACGTGACTTTTGATAAGACGCAAAGTTTCTTTACCCGCTTGTGCGACTGCACAGCCATCGGCAAACAACCCAACTTCCCGTAGCCGAACGCGCCGACCCTTATCAAGGGCCGCGCGCACGCAGGCGGCGTCCTC
The DNA here is from genome assembly GCF_051201685.1 of Luminiphilus sp. nBUS_07. Taxonomy (GTDB): domain Bacteria; phylum Pseudomonadota; class Gammaproteobacteria; order Pseudomonadales; family Halieaceae; genus Luminiphilus. Next base: position 3,426,797 of record NZ_CP179213.1, read on the forward strand.
AGGCTCAACACCGATAATTTGAGTTTTAGGCCAGACGTAACGCAAGTAGGTGGCCATCCCTGCGATCAATCCACCACCACCCACGCACACAAACACGTAATCCAAAGGCGCCGGCGCCTGCCGTGTTAACTCCACAGCAACCGTGCCCTGACCTGCAATTACATCTGGGTCATCGAAAGGATGGAGGAAGGTCATGCCCTCGGCATCAACGATTTCAGCTGCAAGGTGGGCAGCTTCATCAAACGTATCGCCGTGCAAGACAACCGAAGCGCCATAGTTGCGCACCGCCTCTACCTTAATAGCGGGCGTAGTTACCGGCATCACTATCTTGGCTTTGACGGATAACTTCTGGGCGGCTAGTGCGACCCCCTGAGCATGATTACCGGCAGAGGCCGCTACCACACCTCGGCGGCGAGCAGCCTCATCGAGGTTCACCATCTTGTTATAGGCACCACGCAGTTTGAATGAAAAAACTGGCTGCAGATCTTCTCGCTTCAAAAATATCTGATTACCCCATCGACGCGTCATCAACGGCGCAGCGCTCAAAGGCGTTTCATGAGCAACGTCATATACGCGCGCATTTAGGATTCGTTTGATGTAAGCATCTGTCATGGCGGCTTTCCCGCAGGAGTCGAGGGGTGATAATACGTGCAAATAGACAATTACGTCATGATGAGGGCGAGTTTCATTTGCTCGGAAACGTTCCATCGCCGACAATACGTCTTTTGCCCTTGTTAGCTCGCCGGAGTCAATATGACGTCACGCTTGGAACTCGCCAATGCCATCAGGGCGTTAAGTATGGATGCTGTGCAAGCGGCGAACAGCGGCCACCCCGGCGCCCCCATGGGTATGGCTGACATCGCAGAAGTGCTTTGGAATGGCTATCTGAAACACAACCCCACTAATCCCGACTGGCCTGACCGTGATCGTTTTGTGCTCTCTAATGGCCACGGCTCCATGCTGCTCTACAGCTTGCTCCATCTCTCGGGGTACGATTTAACCATCGAGGATCTTAAGAATTTTCGCCAATTTCATGCCAAAACCGCAGGTCACCCTGAATATGGCTATGCACCCGGCGTAGAAACCACGACAGGGCCTTTGGGGCAGGGTTTAGCCAATGCCGTAGGTATGGCACTTGCCGAAAAAACCCTCGCCGCCCAATTCAACACCGAGCAACACCAACTGGTTGATCACCGAACCTGGGCCTTCCTTGGGGATGGCTGCCTTATGGAAGGAATCTCCCACGAGGCTTGCTCGCTGGCCGGAACACTTGGGCTAGGCAAACTCGTCGCGTTTTATGACGATAACGGCATTTCCATAGACGGCGAAGTTACGGGGTGGTTTACCGACGATACTACCAAACGTTTCGAAAGTTATGGCTGGCAAGTCATTCCAAATATCGACGGCCACGACCACGCCAGCATAAGCGCTGCGATCGATCTCGCGCTTGAGAATGACAGCAAACCCACCCTCATTTGCTGCCGCACCATTATCGGCAAAGGTGCACCGAATAAGCAGGGCACAGAATCCTGCCACGGTGCTCCCTTGGGCGCCGACGAGATTACGGCGACTCGCGCTGCGCTGGGCTGGGAGCACGGACCCTTTGAAATTCCCGAGGCCGTCTACGCTGGCTGGGACGCTCGAAGCCGTGGTGCCGAACAAGAACAAGAGTGGAAGGCGCGATTTGCAGACTTCGCCGATACGGCACCCGAGCAAGCCGAGGAACTAGCGCGCAGACTGCGAGGCGCTATTCCTGAAGAGTTTGAAACAAAAATCGATAATTACATTGCCCTGTGTGCCGAGACCGGTGCTGACATAGCATCACGTAAGGCGTCTCAACAAACCCTGAATGCCCTCGGGCCCTTATTGCCCGAAATGCTGGGCGGCTCAGCAGATCTCGCTGGCTCCAACCTGACTCTCTGGCAAGGCTCCAAGGGAGTCACCGCAGCCGACGCGTCGGGGAACTACGTCTACTATGGTGTTCGCGAGTTCGCGATGTCTGCCATGATGAACGGCATTGCACTGCACAAGGGCTTCATCCCTTACGGCGCGACCTTCCTGATCTTTATGGAGTACGCCAGAAATGCCGTGCGTATGGCGGCGCTTATGCGCCAGCGAGTGATTTTTGTATACACCCATGATTCGATAGGCCTTGGCGAAGATGGCCCCACGCATCAACCTGTCGAGCAGCTTACGGCTCTGCGTAGCACGCCTAACCTCGAGACTTGGCGACCCTGCGATACCGTGGAGTCAGCCGTTGCATGGAAGATGGCGATAATGCGCGATGAGGGGCCAGCGGCGCTGATCTTTTCACGCCAGACACTGCCCCATCAGTACCGTGCCGAGGAGGATCTCAAAGAAATAGAACGTGGCGGCTACACTCTCATCTCAGAAGTTGGTGAGTTGGACGCCATCATTATCGCGACCGGTTCAGAAGTGAGCCTTGCGGTATCAGCTGCCCAATCCCTCGCCGAAAAGGGTCGAGGCATTCGAGTCGTGTCCATGCCCTGTGCCGAACGCTTTATGGCTCAAGACGTTACCTATCGTGAATCCGTTCTGCCGAGTGACATACTGGCACGGGTTGCGGTAGAGGCTGCTCACGCCGACTATTGGTATAAGTTTGTTGGTCTCGATGGCCAAGTAGTGGGCATGCAAAGTTTCGGCGAATCTGCACCCGGAGGGGAGCTGATGGCGCATTTCGGTTTTACCGTTGAAAACGTTATTGCCGCTGTAGAGGATGTGTTTCTCGACTAACGCTCGCTGATTCAGACACAGATTCCCGTGAACCAACGCATAGCGATTAATGGCTTTGGGCGCATAGGACGCACCGTTTTACGCGCCTGGACGGCGAGGGCAGCGCTGCACGAAACCGTTGAAATCGCCGCCATCAACGAAATCGCCGACCCGGAGACCGTGGCGCATCTGGCTAGATACGACTCAACACATGGTCGCTTTCCCGGTACGATCGCCCGCACAGATAAATCCCTACAGGTTAATGGACAGCCCATGTCGCTGCTGCGAGAAACCCGCATCGATAATCTCCCGTGGCGAGATCTAGACATCGATCTTGTCATCGAGAGCACTGGGGCGTTTAGCGACCGCATCACGGCAGAACAACACATTAGCAGTGGCGCGCGCCGAGTTTTGTTCTCCCAACCCGCGCAGCCCGATGTTGACGCCACCATAGTTTGGGGACTTAACCAATCAGAGCTTCAGGCTGACCACCGCGTTATTTCGGCAGGGTCTTGCACCACCAACGCGCTTTGCCCGGTGTTAAAAATTATCGACGATACTTTCGGCATTGAGGCAGGCACGATCACTACCGTCCACTCGGCAATGAATGATCAACCCGTACTGGATGCTTACCACCACACCGACCTGCGCAAAACCCGAGCCGCTTTTCATTCAATTATTCCAGTCGACACCGAGCTTGCGGTGGGAATTCCTAGAATCTTACCCAAGCTGACCAATAAACTTACGGCCCATGCACTCCGCGTGCCGATACTCAACGTCTCAGCGCTTGATATAACCCTGCAAACCCGAAGCAGCTGTGACGCCTCCGGGGTAAATGGCGCGCTAATGGCCGCCGCCGAAAGCAGTCTTATGGGAGTTCTTGGGATTGCTACGGAGCCTTTAGCCTCCTGCGACTTTAACGGTGAGAGCTGTTCCGGTGTGGTCGATGCCAGTCAGACCCAGGTTGCGGGAGACCGCTTGGTCAAAATACTGGTTTGGTTCGACAATGAATGGGCCTATGCCCAGCGGCTGCTCGATATTATTCAACACGTGGGTGCGCTCGACAAACGCTGAAACCCAATCTGGAGTCTGCAATGAAGTTAATGCACGAGCTTGATCTCAGGGGCAAGCGGGTACTGATCCGCGAAGACCTCAATGTGCCCATTAAAGATGGTCAAGTCACCAGCGACGCGCGCCTGTTGGCAACACTTCCCACCATTCAACAAGCGATAGCGTCTGGCGCGGCCGTTATGCTGATGTCCCATTTAGGACGACCCGAGGAGGGTGCCTGGGACGCACAGTTTTCGCTGGCACCTGTGGCTCACCGCTTGACTGAACTTTTAGGCGTCGATGTAGTGCTGGTCAAAGACTGGGAGCATGCGACCCCCCAACCAGGCCAGATTCTTTTACTTGAAAACGTGCGTTTCAACTCAGGAGAGAAGAAAAACACCGAGGCCCTCTCCCAGCGCTATGCTGCACTGTGCGATATCTTCGTTATGGACGCCTTCGGCACTGCCCATCGGGCACAGGCATCGACCCATGGCGTTGCCCAATTTGCTGCCCAAGCCTGCGCCGGACCGCTACTTGCCGCGGAGCTATCGGCTCTAAAAAGTGCATTGGCGCAGCCTGCGCGGCCCATGCTTGCCATTGTCGGTGGGTCTAAAGTGTCGACCAAGCTCGCCGTGCTCGAACAGTTGGCAGAGACCTGTGACAGCCTCATTGTCGGCGGTGGCATCGCCAATACCTTCCTTGCGGCGGCGGGTTACCCCGTGGGTTGCTCACTTCATGAGCCGGACCTTATCGATACAGCACGAGAGCTCTTGCAAAAGAGCCATATCCCATTACCCATCGATGTCGTTGTAGCGAAAACGTTTAGTGAAGACGCCACCGCCACACTTAAACTAGCTAGTGATGTAGCCGCAGACGACATGATCCTAGACGTGGGGCCGCAGTCGGCAGCCGCCATGGTAGAACAACTTAAACTGGCGGAGACGATTCTTTGGAATGGCCCGGTGGGCGTTTTTGAGTTTGAATCGTTTTCCCACGGGACTGCAGAGCTCGCCCGCGGGGTCGCAGCGTCCAAGGCTTTTTCTCTGGCCGGAGGGGGCGATACACTGGCTGCTATTGATCAATTTGGCGTGAGTGATCGGGTGTCCTATATCTCCACCGGAGGGGGCGCTTTTCTTGAGTATGTTGAAGGAAAGGTTTTACCCGCAGTTGCCATACTCGAGGAACGTGCTCACTCTTAAGACTAATATTTACTGACAACAAACCAGCAACTGCTTGGCAGCAGCTTCTTATTGCAGACAATCTGCCAAGTAGGTGGCGATAGATACCACAGGAGAATTCAACATGGCACTGATAAGCCTCAGACAACTACTCGATCACGCAGCCGAATATCAGTACGGCGTACCCGCTTTCAACGTGAATAACCTCGAGCAGACCCGCGCCATTATGGAGGCCGCTGATGCCACGGATTCGCCGGTGATCATGCAGGCAAGTGCCGGAGCCCGAAAATATGCCGGAGCACCTTTTCTAAAAGCCCTTATGGATGCGGCCATGGAAGAATTTCCGCATATCCCGGTGTGCGTCCACCAAGACCATGGCACTTCAGCCGCGATTTGCCAGCGGTCAATTCAACTGGGCTTCAGCTCAGTGATGATGGACGGTTCTTTGGGTGAAGACGGCAAAACCCCGATGGACTATGACTACAATGCAGGCGTTACACGAACTGTCGTTGATATGGCCCACGCCTGCGGCGTATCCGTAGAAGGCGAGATTGGCTGCCTTGGGTCACTTGAAACCGGTGAGGCCGGTGAGGAAGATGGCATTGGTGCCGCGGGTAAACTCACCCACGAGCAAATGCTCACAGACCCTGAGGAAGCGGCCCAGTTTGTCGCTGACACCCATGTCGACGCCCTTGCCATTGCTTGCGGCACTAGCCATGGCGCTTACAAATTTACCCGTCCACCCACCGATGACATTCTCGCCATTGACCGAATTAAAGCTATTCATAGTCGTATCCCAAAAACCCACCTCGTAATGCACGGGTCATCAGCGGTGCCTCAGGACTGGCTCGCAGTTATTAACGAGTTTGGCGGCGAAATACCCGAAACCTATGGCGTTCCCGTGGAGCAAGTGGCGGAGGGCATCAAGCACGGTGTGCGGAAGGTCAACATTGATACTGATTTGCGTCTAGCCTCGACGGGGTCAATTCGCCAATTTTTAGCCCAAAATCCGACTGAGTTTGACCCCAGAAAGTATTTTCAAGCCAGCTTAGTGGCCATGCGCGATATTTGTATTGCACGTTACGAGGCTTTCGGCACCGCCGGTAATGCGTCAAAACTCAAACCCCTTTCCCTTGCGAAGGTTCAAGAAGCCTACAGCCAGGGGCTTTACTAACGGTCAAAACCAGAATGTCAGGATCACGTCGTCGCGAACCCCACCGCCAACGGCTCCTTTCTCATCAGTAAAGAGCATTGGGCATGTCACCACGACCTCAGGAATAGGCGGCAGCTGGGATGGGGTGTTCGACAACCAAAATACGCCGGCTTTCAACACAACCCCACAGGAACAGGGGCATCCACCCTCAAGCCAATAACTAACCTATGTGGTGCAATGACAACGCACTTTACTCAAGCCCCAGACTAGGGGGGGGGTCAGGGCTGTCTAACGCCTCACCAAAAATTCCGCGCAGCGGCCCATCATAGTTGCGCCAGCGCCCTTGTCTCGAAGTCGTTAAAGGCTCTCTCACCTGCCACACACTCGCCGTACGCACCGAGTTTGTGAGTTCGTGAAAGTTTAAACACTCGGGGTGCCATGGTGTCCCCAACCACGTGAATAAGGGCATTAGCTGCTCTTCTGGATCACTCACTAGCGCCTCATAACTGACACGATAAACACTTTTAGGGTGATTTTCGCACCAAAAGTCGGCAATTTTATGACAGAAGCGGATGTGTTCAGCAATAGCTTCGGGATTCGTTGCATAACCGTGCTGTGGATGTAGGCGCGTGCCAAAGATAGACACCAAGGTATCGCGCCAGTCGCGCTCGGTAATAACAAACTTGGCTTCAGGCAAAACTCTTTGAATGGTGGCCATATGAAATAGGTTGTCGGGGCGCTTATCGGTGGCGATTAACCCTGGCGCAATATTGCGGTCCCTCAAGTGCAGCTGCCATTGTTGGCGCAGCTTTGCGCACAGCTGTGTGTCGGGCAAACGACCCGGCGACACCATGCCCCCCCCCAAAGCATGAATCTGCCTGGGCCAAAACTCCGATTCACCCAACGGGGCAAAACCCGGATGGGCAGCCAGTATCTGCTCCAGTAATGTCGAACCAGTGCGGAACAAACCAATAATAAACACGGGAATTTGCTGCTGTGGGTGCGGCGCAGTCGCGCCCGGAGTTATTCCCACCGTGGCGCCCACCGTTGTTGACTGCTGGGGGAGCACCTCGGTCAACTGGCTGGTCAATTTTGACTGAACAGGTAACGCTTGCCAGGAAGGATAGGCCTTTTGATCAATGGTATTGGCGGCAATAAGGGCATCCCAAGCCGCGTCGTATTGCTCACCCTGTTCCTCGTACCGAGCCAGCGCCATCAGGGCGTCAGGATTTTTACCCTTAGCAAACCGACGCAAAGACTGAACGGCTGACGACGCTTCCGGTAACGTTAAGTTAGCTTCAACCCAACGGGCAATAGGATAGGCATCTCCCGGGGCAAGCCCAGCCGCCTGTTCAAAATATCGGCAGGCGGTCTCCCGATCACCCATTTGTTCTGCAATATGAGCTCGATTGAAAATTGCCGGATAGTATTGGGGATTCTGCAGTAAAGCCCGGTCAAGCCACTGTATTGCCGGCTCAATTTGCCCCAGACGCTCTGAATATACCGATGCCATGTTTGACATGGCCTCTTCCGGGGATTCAATGCCAAAAGCTAAGGCCTGTTCATAAGCCTTCAAACTAGCCGCAAACAGGCCCACCTTCGTCGACCACCAGCCTAAATTGAACCAGGCGACAGCGTTGCTTGGCTGGCTCTGCGACTGTGCCAACCAGTGGCGGTATTGTTCCTGAGCTTCAGTCATTTCAGAAAAATCCAAAGCAAAAAAAAGCGGGCCACTGGCCCGCTTCTTATTGACGCAGCTTACGCTGCTTCGTTCAAGCCTTACTTATAGACGGAAAGTCACCTGAGCAAACAAGTACTGACCGAGGGTGTCGTAGAAACCCGCTGTCGCGTTTGCGTTAGAAGACAGTGAACCACCTACCAGTGGTGGCTCTTCGTCTAAGACGTTGTTGATACCGACCAAGATCTCCGAATCACCCAAGAAGCGGATGGTTGCGTTCAGATCGAGGTAGTTCTCACCACCGTCGCTCTCGTCCTGTGCGATAGTGTCGATACCTTCACTACGACCGTTGGTCAAACCACCGTCATAGTCAACACCACCAAAGTGACGCCATCGGATGCTGGCTGCCCAGAAACCATTGCTGTCATAAGACGCAGTAGCTGTGTGACGCCACTCAGGGGATGGGTAACAACGGCTGCTGATCAAGCCAACACAGTCGTAAGTATCAGCACCGGGAATCTCAACTTCCTTGGTCAGCATGTAAGTACCGATCAAGCTTAAGTTGAATGATCCACCCAGAGCATCAATGCCCCAAGCACCAGCTACGTCAACGCCTTCCCAGGTGTTCTTACCGCCGTTCAAGCTAGCGTTGAGAACTGATCCTGTCTCACCCTGCCAAAGTGAACCGTTTCCAGCACGAGTAATCGCGTCACAGAACAGTCCGTTTTCAGCACACTGGCGAACGATGTTCTCGGCACCGATGCTTGTTACGGTGTCCTCAATCTCGATACTCCAGTAGTCGGCAGAAATTGTCAGGTTATCAGTAGGCGTCAGTACCACACCGATCGTGATGGTGTCGGCTTCCTCAGCGTCCAGTCCTGGGTTACCACCCGTGATCTGGTTGTATTGGTCAGCAGGGCTCAAAGCAATCTTGCCGTACTGAGCCGCTGAAACACCCGTGTTAGCACACTGTGCTTGCGAGTACTCAGGTGCTTCACCGTTAGCAATGATGCCGCCACAGGGGTCAACACCAGCCCACAGGCCTAAGTTCTGCTGAGAGTACAGCTCTGACACGTTAGGTGCTCGAACCGCGCGGTTGTAGCCCATGCGAACACGGAGCAAATCGATAGGCTGCCAATCGGCACCAATTCGGTAAGTATCCTGACCGCCTACAGTGCTGTAATCCGAGTAACGATAAGCCAGGTCAAGAACCAAGCTATCAAGTACTGGGACACTCGCCTCACCGAAGAATTCAGAAACGTTGTAGCCGCCTCTCAGTGAAGGTGTTGGACCACCTTGACCTAACAACTGACCTTCTTCAAAAACGGTATCAGCGATACGCTCGAACTTCTCTCCGCGCCACTCATAACCAACAACCACTTTAATGGGGTTGCTTGTCGTGGGCAGTGAGAACAAGTCGCCTGTCACGTAGCCGTTAATAACTTCTGTTGACGTTGTACCGTTCAATACGCCAACACCCGTCAGGCCAGCAGCCTGCTCAGGGGTAACGCCTTGATAAGTGAAAACGTCCCACAAGATATCAGCAGTGTCGGGATCAATGTTCTTGGTGATCTTAGGTGCGAAGAAGTCATTAACGTAAGTCGCAGTAGATCGTGTTTGAGCATAAAGATAGCTGACGTCATATGACCATGTGTCATTGATGTCACCCTTCATACCCGTAACCATACGGAACGAGTCGTGAGTTGTGTTGCTTGAGCGTGGACCGCCCTCTACGTTTCGCTTACCAACGTAAACACCAAACTCGTCATAGCCTGGACCGTACAGATCGACCAGCGCATCTTGGAAAGGTGCGGGGAAGTCATCAAGGTCAAGAATGTAGGCTTCAACGAAGAAACTACCTGACTCAGCAATCTGAGCACGTGACTCGTTGCTAGCGTACATAGTTTCGAAGTACGGCGTGAAGTGATCGTTCAGCTTGTACTCAGCAAAAGCGCCAATTGACCACTGCTCGATAGGACGCAGAAAGTGGTTGATCGGTGCATAGTTGTAACGGTTAGTACCGTCCCATGGTGTCAAGCCACCTGAAGAGTTGATGTTGCCGAAGAACTCTTGATCGTAGTCATAGTTACGACCATTAGTACCTGCAGGGCCCTGTCCACCAACAACGGTAGGTGCCAAGAAGTAGTTTGGAATGATCGCGTTAGCTGAACCACCTACGCCTGTAGCAGATCCTGTCAAAGCACCTGAAGAGTAGTCACGTGATTCTTGACGAAGTTCTTTCTGCTCACGCCAAGTACCGTAGACAGTTGCGTTACCTTTGCCGTCAGCAAAGTCGCTACCCATGATGAAGTCGATTTGGTAGTTCTCACCGTCGGGGCCTTCAGTGCCTGATGGGTAGTCAAAGTTACGAGCATCCAACAGTGGCTGTATGTAGCCATTGTCATTGTCGTGTCGGTAACCTGACCAACCGCCGCGGATTTCAATGCCATCCATCTTACGGGTGACGAAGTTCACAACACCAGCAACCGCGTCTGCGCCGTAGGTTGCAGATGCACCACCGGTCAGTACGTCAACGCGGTCAAGGGCGATAGTTGGAATTTGGCCCACGTCAGGCGCCTGCGAGTAGATACCACCCGCCTGCATGCGACGACCGTTAACCAGTACCAGCGTGCGGTTCGTACCCAGACCGCGCAGGTCGACTGTAGCCGTACCTGTTGATCCGTTTGAAATGTTGGCGTTTTGGCTAGTTTCGATCGAAGGCAAGCTGTTAAGTACTTGCTCGATGTTCACAAAACCCAAGTTCTTGATGTTTTCAGCGTTAACAACGGTTACTGGGCTAGTAGCACCAAACCCGTCTTCTGTCTTAATACGCGTACCGGTAACAACTACCTCTTCTACGGTTTCGTCTACAGCATCAATATCTTCGTCTTGTCCGAATGCCAGACCGCTGGTCAGCGTGGTTGCCAAGGCCGCGGTAACGGCAAGGCTAAGCTGTCGCTTATGCAGTGACTTCATGGGAAAACCTCGTCTTCTAGTAATTTCTAGTGTTAGTTAAGAGCGCTCTATCCGGCTCGTATATCCGGACCGAGGGCGCAGAGTAATCAATTGTAGGGAGCAAGTGAGAGCCTTTAGAGGCTACTTTGTGCATTATTCACGCTCATGAAGGGGAACTTACGCTTTGCAACCCATTCAACTGTGAATTTTCCGCCCTCTGGCGGTCATTTATCAGGGTTAGTCAATGCGTCGAACACCCACCGAACGTCCTGTCGACAAAACTGTCATCGTCCACAGCCCAATAATGTTCTTTTTAAAGTGCACCTTATTGTCGCCCCGAGTGTGCCGATACTTACTACTTCCAGTGCGCTGTCGCCAGACCTGACCGTTGTCGAGTGGAAATATGGATTTACCGCTCCAGCCCGCAAAGTTACCCGCGATCGTTGCGTCAAAAGGCTCGGTCAGCGCTTGCGCTCTTGCAGCCTCGAGTTCCTCAGCAGCTGCTAGTTCTTCGTTTACCCGTCGTTCAACCTCGGCCTCGATCGCTTTTTCCTGTTCAACATCAGTCAAAGTGCCTGCGCCCATGCTCTGGACACCGGCCACCGGTGTTGCGGTGTTTGATCCTGTGGGTATAAACCGGTCTCGCAGCCAATTATTGAGGAACTCTTGCTGGGCGCCCGAAAGCTCTTCCACGCCAGAGGCTTCACGCTCTGCAGATGTCATCTCTTCGGCGAGACCTTTAAAAACGTCCGATTGCGTAAAAGCCCACATTGGCAGCAGACAAATGAGACAGGCAGTCATTACACGCAGCATTATGGTATCCCCTGTTGCGACGAAGAGTGAGAGGCCGCTCCACAGGGGCGGCTTAAACGTCAGTATATAGATGGTGAAGTTTACTTACATAACTCTATTGTTAAAGAGGGCACTGCTAGCTGACGCCCAAAGGATGACCGCAGCGCTAGGGATCATGACAGCACTTCTATTCGCCGAGGAGGTGTAAACTGAGTGCCACTTACAATGAGCTCAATCGCGAAAACCACAAAGCACAAAAGGCGGGGGACGTACCCCGAAAATAGAGGTCAACAACCGTGGCAGACAAGCAGCCAGTAAACTCCAGTAGACTGCCTGAGGCTATGGGCGCCTCGCTCATCGAGCTGCTGGGACATGAGCGCTTCCTCACCGATAGCCACTCACTACAACACTACGGCCGGGATTGGACGCGATTCGTGGCGCCGGCGCCCTCCGGAGTTCTACTGCCCAATTCGATCGGCGAAATACAAGCTATCGTGCACCTTGCCCGCAAATACGGTGCAAAGCTGGTGCCCTCAGGAGGCCGAACGGGCCTAAGCGGCGGCGCCATGGCTGCGGGCGGCGAGCTGGTTTTGTCTTTGGAACGGATGAGAAAAATTTCGCCCATCAACAAAGCGGGGCGCAGCGTAACCTGCGAAGCGGGTGCCATCACAGCGCAAATTCAGCAAGCCGCCGCCGAAGAAGGCCTTATGTATCCCGTCGATTTCGCTTCGAGTGGATCTAGTCAGATCGGGGGAAACATTGCTACAAATGCCGGGGGCATTCAGGTTATTCGCTACGGAATGACCCGTGACTGGGTGACAGGGCTGAAGGTAGTGACCGGAACCAGTGAGTTGCTGGAACTGAACCACGGTTTGATCAAAAACAACACGGGACTTGATTTTCGCCACCTTTTTATTGGTTCGGAGGGTATTCTAGGCGTTATTGTTGAGGCGACCCTGGCACTCACCGACCCACCGACAAACCCTCGGGTGATGGTGCTTGGTATTCAGTCCATGCCAGCGCTGATGGAAGTCCTCGCCAAGTGCCAAACCAGACTTTCAGTGCTTGCCTTTGAATTTTTCTCTGATCTCGCTCTGGAAAAAGTGACTGCTGCGCATTCAATACAACCTCCCTTCCAAGAGCGCTTTCCTTATTACGCACTAGTGGAGTTTGAGAGCATTTCCACGGCGGCGGAAACACAGGCCCTTGAATTGGTTGAAGCTTGCATGGCTGCAGGGTGGGTAGAGGACGCCGTACTAAGTCAGAATGAAAGTCAGCGCCGCAGCCTTTGGCGCCTGCGAGAAGACATCTCCGAGACCATTGCCCAGTGGACACCCTATAAAAACGATATATCCACGACGGTGCAGCAAGCACCTGAGCTCTTGAGCAGCGTTGACGCGCTGGTTGCCCAACATTACACCGATTTGGACGTCGTTTGGTACGGCCATATTGGGGACGGCAATCTGCACCTGAATATCCTCAAGCCCGACGGGGTATCCGTGGGTGCTTTTGAGGAACGATGTAAGGCGGTTAGCGCCCATCTGTTCACCGCAGTGCAGAACCTTGGAGGCTCCATCTCGGCGGAACATGGGGTCGGGCTGCTGAAAAAGGAATTCTTACATTTCAGTCGTGATGAGGCTGAAATCTCTCTGATGCGCGGTATTAAAGCTCAGTTCGACCCCGACGGAATTTTCAATCCAGGTAAGGTCTTCGACGCATAACCCAGAGCGCTTCTTTATCCCAAAGAGCATCCCAAAAAACGCTTTTTTATCCCAAGTTGTGGGCGCTGACCATGCCGCTGGGCAAACTGCTGTTTATGATGACTCTTTAGACACCGCCTATGGCTGCTTGCAAGAGCAAGGGGTCAGCCGGCCACCAGAGTCTCTACACCTTGGGGGGTGCCCAGCATCAGTACATCCGCGGGCCGTCGCGCAAAAAGGCCACTGCAAACCACCCCGGTAATGTGGTCAATGGCCGCTTCAGTCTCCAATGCGCGGTCAATGGAAAGTCCGTGAACATCGAGAATCACATTGCCGTTATCTGTTACCAGGCCATCGCGCCAAATAGGCTGCCCGCCTAGCTTGACCAACTCACGGGCTACAAAACTTCTAGCCATAGGAATGACCTCCACCGGCAGTGGAAAGGCCCCCAGCGTAGCAACCTTTTTTGACGCATCTGCAATACATAAAAAACGCTTCGCAGCAGCAGCCACAATTTTTTCACGGGTCAGAGCGGCACCTCCCCCTTTTATAAGCTGCAGCTGCTGGTTGGCTTCATCAGCGCCATCAACATAGGCATCTAACTCGCCTACGCTATTGAGATCTCCCACTGGAATTTGCAACTCCTCAAGTAGGGCTTCAGAGCGCTGTGAACTCGATACGGTGATATCGATGCGCCCTTTAATACTGGGCAACAGCCTGATGAAGCATTCGGCTGTGCTTCCAGTGCCAATCCCTAATACCACACTGTCACTGGGTAGGGCCTTGACCCATTCGAGCGCCGCCAACGCGACGGCTTCTTTCATCCCTTGCTGATCCACTCCCATTACCCCTCGCTGCCATGGCCTTTGGTGTTGATCTCGGATAGTGACACAGGGCGGCAGAATTTATTACATCAAAATATTTTGATGTTTGACCGATTGCAGTGCTAGACTCCGCGAATGTCTCCAAAATCGAACATTGTCCCGCTGGCCTCCCGGCCTAGCGAGGTGCCCCTGACAACGCTATTCAAGGCGCTGGGGGATGAATTGCGCATAAACATTCTGCGTATTCTTAAAGAAGGTTCGCTCAACGTCACAGAGTTGTGTCACATCTTCGAACTGGGTCAGAGCGCGCTGAGCCATCACCTGAAAGTGATGGTAAAAGCCAATTTACTGACCAGCCGCCGCGAAGGCACCGTCACCTTCTACCGTCGGCAGCTAGCTGAGGGTCATAACGCCACCCTTATAGATGAGGCTCTTCGCCACATTGATGAAACGCCACTTTCGCGGGGGCTCAGCGCTGGCATAGCCGGGGTCCAGAAACTACGCGAGCAAAACTCGTTGGCATTTTTTCAAGAAAACAGCCACCGGTTCCGCGAGCAGCAAGAGTTAATTGCCTCCTGGGAGGATTACCGGCAGGCCACATTGCATTTACTCGACCGACAGACAACGCAACCGCTGCAGTCCGTACTCGAACTGGGTCCCGGAGATGGCAGCCTGTTAGCTGATTTGTCTGAGAAAGCGGAGGCTGTTCTGGCACTGGATAATTCCGCCGCAATGCTAGAGCAAGCCAGAGCCAAGACGGGCGAGGCCAAAAACGTTCGCTTCACCTTGGGAGAAGCTAGCCTACTAATAGAACAGCAACAACGTTTCGATGCCGTTATCGCAAACATGGTGCTACACCACACGCTCAATCCTGAGGCCACGTTTCGAGATAGCGCCCAATTGGTGGGAGCTGGCGGAGTGTTGATCGTGAGTGAATTGTGTCCCCACGACCAAGACTGGGCACGAGAAGTTTGCGGAGATCTCTGGCTAGGCTTTGAGCCCGCGGCGTTAACCCAATGGGCCGACCAAGCCGGCCTGCACAGCCAGGCTGAGCTGTTTATTGCTCAACGCAATGGCTTTCAAATTCAAGTCCGTTTATTTCAAAGACCAACACTCTAAAATAAGGAACTGCACGATGAGTGAGTACTCACTATTTACCTCTGAATCTGTCTCGGAGGGCCACCCTGACAAAATGGCCGATCAGATCTCGGATGCCATCTTGGACGCGATTTTGACCGATGACCAGCAAGCCCGGGTCGCCGTTGAAACGTTAGTGAAAACCGGCATGGTCGTGATTGCGGGTGAAGTCACCACCAACACCTACGTCGATTTGGAAGAGGTTGTACGCGGCGTTGTTAATGATATTGGTTACAACAGCTCTGAGGTCGGTTTCGACGGCAGCTCCTGCGCCGTTCTCAATGCGATCGGTAAGCAGTCTCATGACATTGCCATGGGTGTTGACGAAGGCCAAGACAAAGAACAGGGCGCGGGTGATCAGGGGCTCATGTTTGGCTATGCCAGCAACGAGACAGATGTACTCATGCCCGCCCCGATTTATTACGCACATCGGCTGGTTGAGAAGCAAGCCGAATTGCGCAAGGCAGGAACCTTGCCCTGGCTGCGACCCGATGCCAAAAGCCAGGTGACATTGGCCTATGACGAGAACGGCAAGCCAGCACGGGTCGATGCTGTCGTACTGTCAACCCAGCATGACCCAGGTATCAGCCAAGCCGATATTCACGCCGAAATATTGGAGCATGTGATAAAGCCCGTACTTCCCGAAGCCTGGCTTCACGCCGATACTCGGTATCACATCAATCCCACCGGGCAATTCATTATCGGCGGGCCCGTGGGCGATGCCGGTTTAACCGGTCGCAAGATCATTGTGGACACCTACGGCGGTATGGCTCGTCACGGCGGCGGCGCTTTCTCTGGAAAAGACCCCTCAAAAGTCGACCGATCAGCGGCCTATGCGGCGCGCTATGTGGCCAAAAATATCGTTGCAGCAGGACTCGCCGAACGCTGCGAAATACAAGTCTCCTATGCGATTGGCGTGGCAGAACCCACTTCAATCTCTGTTAACACCTTCGGCACTAGCGCTATTGGCGATGCCGAAATAGCCCGCCTAGTGCGGGAGCACTTCGATTTACGTCCCAAGGGGATTATCGAAATGCTTGACCTGAAGCGGCCTATTTACCGTATGACCGCCAGCTATGGCCATTTTGGCCGAAACGACGTCGACTTCCCCTGGGAGCGTACTGATAAAGCCGACGCGCTGCGCGCCTCAGCCTGAACTTACTGAAAGGAATAAACCATGAACACAGCTGTAGAACTTAGCAATGTGACTGACTATAAGGTCGCCGATATCAACCTAGCCGGCTGGGGCCGACGCGAGCTCGACATTGCAGAGAGTGAAATGCCTGCTCTCATCGCTCTGCGCGACCAATACCGCGACGAGCAACCCCTCGCCGGTGCCAAAATCTTGGGTTGTATCCATATGACCATCCAAACCGGTGTACTTATCGATACATTGGTTGCATTAGGCGCCGAAGTTCGCTGGTCATCGTGCAACATTTTCTCCACCCAAGATCACGCTGCTGCAGCCGTTGCGGCGTCTGGGGTACCCGTTTTTGCGTGGAAGGGTGAGACCGAAGAAGAGTACGAGTGGTGTATTGAGCAAACCATTCTTAAAGACGGTAAGCCGTGGGATGCCAATATGATCCTTGACGATGGCGGTGACCTCACCGGCATGCTGCACGAAAAGTACCCAGAAATGCTTGAGCGCATTCACGGCATCACCGAGGAAACCACCACCGGCGTTCACCGTCTTTATGAAATGATTGCTAACGGCGAATTGAAGGTTCCGGCCATTAACGTCAATGACTCGGTTACTAAGTCAAAAAATGACAACAAGTACGGCTGTCGCCACAGTCTGAACGACGCTATCAAGCGCGGTTTGGACCACTTGCTCGCCGGCAAGCGAGCATTGGTTATTGGCTACGGAGACGTGGGTAAAGGCTCGGCATTGTCCCTTCGCCAGGAGGGCATGATTGTCCGCATCACCGAAGTCGACCCTATTTGTGCCATGCAAGCCTGCATGGATGGCTACGAGGTGGTATCCACATTTAACGATGGCATCAACGATGGCACGCCAGAATGTATTAACACCGAGTTGTTGAGCACAACCGATCTGCTGGTCACCTCAACGGGCAACTTCAACGTCTGTAATGCTGCAATGCTAAAGGCCCTCAAGTGTGGTGCCGTCGTGTGCAACATTGGTCACTTTGACAACGAAATTGACACGGCCTACATGCGCGAGAACTGGGAGTGGGAAGAGGTGAAGCCTCAAGTACACAAAATCTATCGCGATCGCGCCAGCAATGACCACCTGTTGTTACTGTCCGAGGGGCGCTTGGTCAACCTAGGTAATGCAACGGGTCACCCCTCACGTATTATGGATGGTTCTTTCGCCAACCAAGTTTTGGCGCAAATCCATTTGTATGCCAAGCGCTTTGCTGACCTGCCTGAGGCTGAAAAAACAGCCAATATCACTGTCGAAGTGCTGCCTAAGCATCTCGATGAGCAAGTTGCAGCACTCATGGTGAAAGGGTTCGACGGCGTGATCACTCGCCTTACCGAAGAGCAGGCCGGCTACATCGGCGTCACGGTAGATGGCCCCTTCAAAACCGATAGCTACAAGTACTGAGGACTCGACTATGGCCACGGAAGGCAGTTGCAGCCTTGAGTTTTTCCCGCCCAAAACGATCGCTGGGCGGGAAAAACTTCTCAACGAGACGCTGCCAGCATTGGCAGATCTCAACCCGGAGTATTGCTCGATCACTTATGGTGCCGGCGGGTCTACCCGCGACACCACCGTGGCTACAGTTGCAGCTATCGCTGACGCGGGCCAAGACGTGGCGCCACACCTGAGCTTTGGAACCGACAACCGGGAGACCTTGAAGGGTCTGCTCGAAGGGTATCAACAGCAGGGGGTGCAACGCTTAGTTGCGCTTCGAGGCGATGCTCCAGGCGGCGATGGGACACCGGAAAAGTCCTGCGTATATGCCAACGAACTGGTGTCCTTCATTAGAGAAACCACCGGCGATCACTTCAATATTAAAGTTGCCGCTTATCCCGAGATCCACCCCGAGGCGGTCAGCTACAGTCACGATATTCACTTTCTCAAAGCGAAATTAGATGCTGGCGCTAATGCCGCCGTCACTCAGTATTTCTTCAATGTAGAATCCTATTTTTATTTTATGGATCGCTGCGCGGCAGCGGGTATCACACAGCCGATTCACCCCGGCATTATGCCGATTACTAACTTTGCCAACCTGATGCGCTTTTCCACAGCCTGCGGAGCAGAAGTGCCACGTTGGATTCGCCAGCGCATGGCCGATTTTGCTGAGGACCCTGACAGTGCTTACAAATTTGGCATTGAGGTGGTTTCCCAACTCTGTTCAACGCTGATTGACAGCGGTGCACCCCCCATCCATTTTTACACTATGAATCAGGCCGAACCCATGCGTACCATTGCGCGCAACATTGGTCTGTTGAAGGGTGGAGACAACGATGCGGGAGATCAGACTCTACAGCGATCAGTCGCTTAAGGCAGGTGACCGTGTTCAACTTGAAGCTGTGGTTGCACATCATTTAGTCAAAGTTTTACGGGCTCGAGTCGGCGATAACATCACCTTGTTTAATGGCACGGGGCAGGATTGGCAGTGCGCCATTATCGAGCTGCAAAAACGCGGGGTGACAGTATCGGTGGGAGAGGCTTCAAACCCCAACACCGAGTCACCACTGACTACCCAGCTAGGTTTATGTCTTAGCAAGGGAGATCGCTTTGACTGGGCCATTCAAAAAGCTACCGAGGCCGGCGTCACTGGCATCACCCCCCTGTTCAGCGACCGAGTCGACGTGAAGCTTCCCGCAGAGCGAATCCCAAAACGGGTTGCACATTGGCAGCAAATTATCCGCAGCGCCTGCGAACAATGCGGCCGAGCCGTTGTCCCCCGAGTCTTCGATCCCACACCGCTGTCTGACTGGGCTCAAAGGCAAGACACCCAGGCCAAGTTATTCTTACATCACCGGGAAACAGGAACGCTGCCGGCAGCTCGACCCACTTCAGTGGCTTTGCTAGTAGGGCCGGAAGGTGGGCTTTCCGACATTGACAGGAGCCATGCCACAGACGCTGGCTTCATTGGCCTCAAATTGGGGCCTAGGGTGCTCCGCACAGAAACGGCCCCCTTGGTAGCCCTCTCAATACTTGGAGCCCGTTGGGGAGACATGGGTCAGCCTTAAGGGCGTTTTGCACACCAGTCGGCATAGGTCCATTCCAGCCACCACGCCGCGGCGTTTAAATAGTGCGAGGTACGCGGGGAGTGAACAGTTTCAAAGGCGTGCTGGGCACCATAAAGTTCGGCGTACACCAAGGAGGTTGAACTCACCGCAGATAACTCAGCGACAAAGCGTCGCGCTTCCTCCACCCAAACCAAAGTGTCATGGCTACCGTGGATAAGAAATAGGGGCGGTACCTCACCGTCAACCCAGCAAACCGGAGATGCAAGATCGAACGCCTCTGGATCGTCCTCAGGCGTGCTTTTCATCACCTTCTTCATAATGTAGTCGTCAATTCGGGTGCCTTGGCGAATGCCTACGCGATTACAAAAGTCATAGACGCCGTACAGCGGCATCGCAGCTTGAACTCGAGTATCCGCAGTCTCAAAGCCCGGCTGCCAGGGTGCGTAGTTGCCCGACATGGCCGTCAAAGCTGTTAAATGTCCCCCAGCAGAACCGCCCGTTACCGAGATGAAGTCGGGGTTGCCGCCCCACTTATGTATATTTTGACGAACCCAAGCAATCGCTTTTTTTACATCGATAATATGGTCTGGAAACGTAGCCCGGGGCGACAGTCGGTAATTGATCGCCACCACAACCCAACCCAAAGATGCCATTTGATGCATGAGCGGTAACGCCTGCTCTTCTTTTTTACCAACCAACCACGCACCGCCATGAATTTGCAGCAACACCGGCCGATCAGACCCGGGACGGACCGGCGTGAAGATATCCAATAGGTTGCGCTTGCCAGCCTCGCCGTAAGCAATGTTTCTCTCTCTACGGACACCAGGGCGTGCAAAGCTGACAGGATGCAGCCAATCTTTGGCCGTTATCTGCCGGCTAAGAAGCCGGCGCCGGTCTAGGGGAATCATTTCCTCAAAATTTGCGGGGAGTCCAACCTTTAAAGCGCGCTCTAATTGACGCCCACTTTCG
Organism: Luminiphilus sp. nBUS_07; assembly: GCF_051201685.1. GTDB lineage: Bacteria > Pseudomonadota > Gammaproteobacteria > Pseudomonadales > Halieaceae > Luminiphilus. Next base: position 3,447,133 of record NZ_CP179213.1, read on the forward strand.
AAATGCCGCCTTAATAAAATTAACGTGCCCAAGCAAGAAAGCATCAACACACACAAAGCAGATCGCACAAAGGGGTCACTAGGATCAAAAAAAGTAACGCCAATGGCGAACATCAATAAGTGCATGACAAGGCCCCAGACCGCCAACTCGTTTGTCGCTGTAGATACCAAAAACCAAAGCGGCACCCACCAGCCCAAAGCTCGACCGGGAATCAACGCGGTCAGCGTCGCTATTCCCATCAACGAGGTGAACACCCAATAAACCGTGACCATAGTTAGTTATTCCATTTTGGTTGCATGGCAACGCATCGAGCCGTAACGTAACGACACTTTATTACCGAGGCCCTAGCATGAGTCGCGATATCGGTGTGGTCATGGACCCCATCAGCGCCATCAATTACAAGAAGGATACCTCTCTGGCGTTGCTGTGGGCAGCCCGAGACCGAGGATGGCGCCTATGGTACATGGAACAAAGCAGTCTTTATCTAGATGCCGGCCTAGCTCGCGCCCGGATGCGACCCCTTGAGGTCCGTGAGGATGCGAATGATTTCTATACCCTCGGCGCCGAAGAGGATCGAGACTTAGCAGATCTCGATGCCATATTAATGCGCAAGGATCCGCCATTTGACATGGAGTTTGTGTACACCACCCATTTACTGGAAAACGCTGAGCGCCGCGGCACTCTCATCGTCAACCGATGCGCCAGCCTACGCGACTGCAATGAAAAACTTTACGCGACCGATTTTCCACAGTGCTGCCCCACACTCATTGTCAGCCGGGACCCCGTGCAACTTCGCGCCTTTCACCAACAACATCAAGACGTTGTCTTCAAACCTCTAGATGGCATGGGCGGCAGTTCCATTTTTCGTGTCCGTGAGGGTGACCCCAATCTCAGCGTTATCTTGGAGACCCTGACTCAAAACGGTCAGCAAACCATCATGGGACAAGTTTATCTTCCAGATATCGTCAACGGCGATAAACGGATTCTTATGGTCAATGGTGAGCCTATACCCTATGCCCTAGCTCGCGTCCCATTGGCCGGAGAGAGTCGCGGTAATTTAGCCGCAGGCGGCTCTGGGCGCGTTCAAGCCTTGACCGATCGCGATCGTTGGATTGCGGAACAGGTGGGACCAGACCTTCGAAACCGCGGACTTTTCTTTGTCGGCTTAGACGTTATTGGCGAGCATCTCACTGAGATCAATGTCACTAGCCCAACGTGTTTGCGAGAAATCGAGGCCGAAGCATCCCCCGGTATTGCCGCAAAGCTCATGAATTGCATCGAATCACAATGGCAACGCATTGGCCGCTAATCGGCTCCTAGGGGCGTCCACCCCAATGAATGAGCCGATCGCCCCGGCATTAGTCGCCGCCGTAGCCATTCACGCTTTGGTTATTTTGGCCGTTGGGTTCGGTGCTACCTGGCCAGACTTTGAAACCCAGAGCATCGCGGTAACGGTGTTGTTAACGCCTTCTAACCAAGCTCCAGTGGCTGCTCAGCACGTTGCGGCTCAGGATCAGCTGGGTATGGCAGAAGAGCCCGCGCCAGCAGCTGCGCAATTCCAAATTCAAACGACAATGACTATTTCACGGGAGCTCGATGGTGCCGACGGCGAGCTCGCCCCAGAAGAAGTCACCCCCGACGCTATTGACCGCCAACTCAAGGATTTAAAACAAGCTCTGTCATCGCTATCCGACAAAAATGTGCAAACCAATACCCGCATAGGTGCTGTCGCAGCCCGCCGATCACTCGACGCAGAGTACCTTTCGCGGTGGCGTGCCCGTGTTGAACAAATCGGAAACGTTTTGTACCGAGGGCGACCCATTAACGCCAACGGTGACGTCCGCCTTATGGTGACTGTTGCCGCCAACGGAAATCTTGAACGCATTCGTGTGCTTGAATCCAGCGGAGATACTCGGCTCGACCGAGCGGCACAAGATACGGTGGTTCTGGCAGCGCCTTTTCCGCCCTTTTCCGAGGCACTGGCAAAACAAACAGGGCGACTGGATATTGTGCGCACCTGGCAATTCCGCTCCCAACCCGCGGGACAACAATAAAACCAATGGCCCTGCGAAAATAATCATGTCCCAAATGCCAAAGCACTTTCACTCATTGAAAGACCACTTCCTTATGGCAACGCCTGCACTATCGAGCGGGTTCTTCGCAAAATCACTGACCTATATTTGCGAGCACAATCCCGATGGCGCAATGGGCATCGTGATAAACCAGCCTTCAAACATTCCGTTTGCAAAAATCTTTGAGCAACTCGATCTGAACACGAGCCACTGCACTCCCGACCAAATTGCGTTAGCAGGAGGCCCGGTACAGGTTGAACACGGATTCCTGCTACACGACCAAGAGGGTCAGTGGGAATCTACCGTGCAGACCGGAAGCCACACCTGGCTAACCACCTCTAAAGATATTCTCGTGGCTATTGCCAACGGCCATGATACGGGCCAAACCCTGCTTGCACTGGGTTATGCGGGCTGGTCGGCCGGCCAGCTTGAGGATGAATTGGCGGCTAACGCCTGGCTGACAGTGGAAGCTGATGCAGAAATTTTATTTGAAACGCCGTACGAGAAACGCCTGCATGCAGCAGGACTTCGGCTGGGTATCGATATCCATTTGATGTCTAACATGGCGGGGCATTCATGAGCCCACCTGCGGTCAGAGTCATGGCCTTTGATTGGGGCCTCAAGCGCATCGGGGTAGCCGTTGGCAACACCTTGCTTTCCACTTGTGAGCCGCTTTGTGTTTTGAAGGCCCGAGATGGCGTTCCCAAATGGGAGGAAATAGCAGCGCTGTTCAAAGAATGGCAGCCCGAACTTCTGATTGTAGGTGACCCCCTCAACATGGACGAGTCGATGCAAGAAACCACCCGCCGTGCACGGCGCTTCAGCCGGCAACTTGAGGGTCGCTTTAATCTTCCCGTCGCACTAATCGATGAGCGCCTGACATCGCGAGAGGCAAGAATTCAACTTGAAGAACAGGGCCTTGCGTATCATGGCGCTGTGGACGCCCATGCAGCACAGCTCATTTTACAAACTTGGTTATCGGAGCAGGCTGGGAGCTAGATCCGTGTGTCCCTTTCTATCTCATAATCAAGCTCATTCATAAAGCCATCAGAACCGTGTTCGTCGAGTTTAATATTCAGACGGACATCATTGCCTGAGTCAGCGTGGCGAATAGCCTCATCTTTTGATATCAAACCCATTTGATAAGCCTTGAATAAAGATTGATCGAAGGTTTGCATACCCTGCTCTGTTGAGCGCGCCATAAGATCCTTGATCAGATGGACCTCTCCTTTACGAATATGGTCTTGCACCAGTGCGCTTGCTAATAAAACTTCAACAATGGGCACTCGCCCTTGCCCGTCCTGCCGGGGTAATAGCTGCTGCGCCACCATGGCCCTTAAATTCAGCGACAAATCCATCCAGACTTGATTGTGCTGCTCGACGGGGAAAAAGCTTTGTATACGATCTAGTGCTTGATTAGCGTTGTTGGCGTGCAAGGTGCACAAACACAGGTGCCCGGTTTCAGCAAAGGCCAACGCCGCCTCCATAGTGCGGGCTGTGCGAATCTCGCCGATCATGATGACATCGGGTGCTTGCCGCAATGTATTGGTTAGCGCCACGTCGTAAGACTCGGTATCTAAGCCCACCTCCCGCTGCGTCACCAAACACCCCTTATGCTGGTGCAAATACTCAATAGGGTCCTCCACGGTGACAATGTGCCCATGGCTGTGTGTATTTCTGTGGTCTAGCATGGCCGCGAGGGATGTCGACTTACCGGTGCCCGTGCCACCGACAAAAATAACCAGACCTCGTTTCAGCATTGCCAGCTGGGCAATAACCTCGGGTAACCCTAGGTCAGAAAAACTCGGAATGTCCGCGCTTATTCTGCGTAACACCAACCCCGGTAAACCCCGCTGTACAAACGCACTAGCTCTAAAGCGCCCATATTCAGGATGGGTAATTGCGTAATTGGCCTCATGGTGCATTGCAAAGCTGCTGCGCTGAGCCGGGCTCATTGTCGACAAAATCAAATCACGGACTTCTTCCTCAGACTGGAGTCGCTTGTTGACCTGCACAAAATTGCCATCAACTTTAATCGTGATAGGTGCGTCTACTAACACAAACCCGTCGGACGCGCGCTGCTCGACTATTACCTTGAGAATGTCTTCCATGCTCAGTCAATGCTCCATGGTTTGTTATTATGCATCTAGACAATTAAGTCAGGCTGGCGAGCTTTCTCGCGGGCCACGCTGAGGCTGATAACCTTTTTCTCAACCAAATTTTGTAAAGCCCAATCCATGGTTTGCATGCCATGAGCCTGTCCAGCCTGTATGGCCGAGTACATTTGCGCAACCTTGTCCTCTCGAACTAGGTTTCGGATCGCGGCTGTGCCGCGCATGATCTCATGGGCCGCTACGCGCCCTCCGCCTTTGCGCTTTAACAATATTTGCGAAACAACGGCTTGGAGTGACTCAGCCAACATCGAGCGCACAACCGCTTTTTCTGCCGAGGGAAAGACATCAATGATGCGATCTATCGTTTTAGCAGCAGACGTTGTGTGCAAAGTGCCCAATACTAAATGGCCTGTTTCTGCTGCCGTCAGGGCAAGGCGAATGGTTTCGAGATCGCGCATCTCGCCCACCAAAATAATATCCGGATCCTCACGCAACGCTGATCGCAATGCTTCAGAAAATCCCAAGGTATCGCGATGCACCTCACGCTGGTTTACGAGACACCGTTTTGACTCATGGACAAATTCGATGGGATCTTCAATGGTTAGGATATGGTCGTAGCGATTGTCGTTGATAAAATCGACCATAGCGGCAAGGGTGGTCGACTTACCAGAACCCGTTGGCCCGGTAACCAAAACAAGGCCGCGGGGCAGGAGCGCTATCTCCTTAAAAACGTCCCCTAAGCCCAGCTCTTCCATTGAGGCTACTTTTGTCGGCACCGTTCTGAAAACCGCCGCCGCGCCCCGATTATGGTTGAATGCATTCACCCTGAATCGACCGACACCAGGGACTTCAAAAGAAAAATCTGTCTCTAAAAATTCCTCAAAATCTTTGCGCTGTCGATCGTTCATAATGTCGTAAACAAGATCGTGGACCTGAGCATGCTCTAACGGCGGAATATTGATACGTCGGACATCACCATCGACGCGAATCATAGGGGGCAGTCCCGAAGATAGGTGCAAATCAGAAGCCCCTTGCTTGGCACTGAATGCTAACAACTCCGTAATATCCATGAACGGTCTCCTAAGACATAAACCATTGAACCCAGCAACCGCGGTATCATGGCAGTATGGACGAAATAAATGTAGCGACCAATTTACACAGTATCCAGCGGCGTATAAGTACTGCTGAACAGCTTGCGAGTCGGCCTTCGGGGTCTGTCTCACTTTTGGCTGTCAGCAAAACAAAACCTGACAGCTTGATTCGGGATGCCTGGGAAGCAGGGCAGCGCGCCTTTGGTGAAAATTATGCCCAAGAGGCCGAGGAAAAAGCGCGACGCCTGGCAGATCTGGACATTGAGTGGCACTTTATTGGGCCGATTCAATCCAATAAAACCCGTGGCCTTGCGCAAACAATGGCCTGGGTTCACAGCATAGACCGGCTGAAAATTGCCCAGCGGCTCAGCGACCAACGGCCTGAAAACCTGCCGCCTCTCAACATCTGCCTTCAATTAAAGCTGTCCCATGAGCCCAATAAATCTGGGATTGCCCCCTCAGAGCTTCCGCTACTCGCACAACAGGTCAGCAAACTCCCCAAATTGCATCTACGGGGTTTAATGGTCATTCCAGCGGCGACGACAGATCTCCAAGAGCAACGACAATCCTTTAAGCAACTCAAAACGCTCCTCTTAGAGTTGCAAGTGCGCCATCCCGAAGTCGATACATTGTCAATGGGCATGTCCGGAGACCTAGAGGCCGCAATCGTTGAGGGCTCGACCGTGGTGCGCGTCGGCACCGACATTTTCGGAGCCCGCTAAAAGATCTGCGCAATACCCCGAGAACCTAAGCGCCGCGTTATACTCCACGCATCGAGACATCAAATGGGTATCAGACCTTGGATATGACGCAACTGCCTCAAACGATCGGGTTCGTCGGAGCGGGCAATATGGCTTCCGCAATTATCGGCGGCCTAGTAAGCGCCGGTTATGACCCCAAGCGTTTATGTGCTGTGGACCCCAATGAGGCCGCTCTAGCCAAGCTTCAGGCTTTGGGCGTGGGCGAGCTTGGCACGCAGCCTGGCCCACGGTTTCAAAGCTGTGAGCTCGTCGTTCTGGCCGTGAAGCCGCAATTTATGACCGCCGCAGCCGAAGGGGTTAAACACCACCTTTGTGCAACAGCCGCCGTTATGTCGGTAGCAGCGGGAATTAGCGTCGGGGCGCTGAAAGCCCAGCTCGGTAATTCCGGCTTGCCCGTTGTGCGCTGCATGCCCAATACACCGGCGCTAGTCGGCGCGGGCGCCTCGGGCCTGTTTGGGAGTGCCGAGGTCAGCGCCGATCAACGGGCAGGAATCGAAGGCGTTATGAGCGTCGTCGGCACCACCATTTGGCTTGAAGAAGAAAGTCATATTGATGTGGTGACCGCCGTGTCGGGCAGCGGCCCAGCCTATTTTTTTGCCTTTATGGAAGCCATGATCGCGACTGGAGAGAAGCTAGGCCTTGATCATCAAACGGCGAGTCAGCTAACGCTGCAGACGGCCTTAGGTGCTGCCAAACTGGCGACCCAACACTCCGACTCCGTCGGCGAATTGCGCCGTAACGTGACCAGCCCGGGTGGCACGACGGAGCAAGCCTTGGCAAGTTTCAGTCAAGACAACCTAGCGGGGCTGGTCGACAAGGGCATGCAGGCCTGCTGGGTTCGTGCTCAGGAAATGGCAAAGGAGTTTGGTTAACAATGGCAGCACTCAATGACATTGCACGATATCTGCTAGAAACAGCAGCGTCGTTCTATCTGATTCTGACGGTGTTGAGAGGGATGTTGCAGCTCGCTCGCGCCGATTTTTACAATCCAATTTCACAGTTTGTGGTGCGCGTCACCAATCCACCGTTACGCGTGATCCACCGGGTTATCCCCAATGCCGGCCGCTTCGATCCCGCCGTGCTGTTATTGGCTGTGGCGGTGCAAATCTTAGCCATCGTGGCCAAGCTAGCACTCGCGGGCGTTGCACTTCCCGATCTCACTTCGTTGGTTATTTGGGGGCTGCTGGGGGTCATGGGACTAATCATTAACACCTACCTGATTGCCCTTGTTGTCATGATCGTTATTAGTTGGGTCGCCCCGGGAACTCGACACCCCGCAGTGCTGCTGACCTACCAAATCACCGAGCCCATCATGTCCCCAGTGCGCTCGATGTTGCCATCGATGGGCGGGCTCGACTTTTCGCCTATCGTTATTTTTATTGCGATAAATATGATTCAAATAGCCCTTCGACACATGGCGACCGCCGCGGGACTCCCCCTGCAACTGGTGATGGGTATCTAACTGATGGCACACCCCGGGGAAGTCAGCCTAGTAACACCTGTGCGGGAGGTTTTTTCGGAAACCCTAAACCTCTCTTCTGGGCGAACGCTGGCGGGCTTTGAACTGATCACGGAAACCTATGGCCATCTCAATGCGCAGCGTAGTAACGCTGTTTTGATCTGCCATGCGCTAAGCGGCAATCATCATGCAGCCGGCCGCTACGACCTATCGGACCCCAAACCCGGATGGTGGGACCTGCATGTCGGCCCCGGTAAAGCAGTAGATACCAATCGTTTTTTTGTTGTCTCCCTCAATAATATTGGTGGCTGTGATGGCAGTTCAGGGCCAAACACCCTAAACCCAGAGACCCAACAACCTTGGGGACCTGAATTCCCCCAAGTTAGCGTGGCCGACTGGGTCATGACGCAGGCAATGCTGGCCGACCGGCTGGGTATTGATAGTTGGGCCGCAGTGATTGGTGGCAGCCTAGGCGGCATGCAAGCGCTCCACTGGGCAGCCCATTATCCTGACCGCGTGCGCAACTGCGTTGCACTCGCAGCGGCACCCAAACTCACCGCTCAAAATATTGCCTTTAATGAAATCGCTCGTCAGGCCATTCTTTCAGACCCTGACTGGCTGGCCGGCCACTACCAGCGAGAGGCCGCAAACCCTGCCCGAGGCTTGTCTTTGGCCCGAATGGTCGGCCACCTCACCTACATGTCGGCAGACGGTATGAGTGACCGCTTTGGACGAGATACCCGCGAAGGGCCTTCGGATGCGATCAATCCCGGGGAAATGGTATTTCAGGTAGAAAGCTACCTTCGCTATCAAGGTAAACAGTTTTCCACACGCTTCGACGCTAATACCTACCTCTTGATGACACGAGCTCTGGACCGCTTCGATATCGCTGCAGATTTTAATGATTCACTGAGCGAGGCTATGGCCGCCACAAGCTCGCGGATGCTGATTATCGCCTTCTCCAGTGATTGGCGATTTTCACCGGCACGGTCCAGAGAGCTAGTCGACGCTTTACTGGCTGCAGGGAAACCTGTTAGCTACGCCGAAATTGAAACAGACGCCGGACACGATGCGTTTTTGCTCGATGAGCCACACTACACTGGGCTATTTTCTGCCTGGATGCAGCGGGTAGTTATTTAATGCGCTACGACCTCACGCAAATTGAATCCTGGATTCCCGAAGGAAGTCGCGTGCTCGATTTGGGCTGTGGTGATGGTGCATTCCTAACTCGACTGCAGGAAACACGTCGTGTGCAAGGAATGGGGTTAGAGCTTGACCCAGATAATCTCATTGCAGCCACGCAACGCGGCATTGATATCGTGCAGCAAGATATGGATCAAGGCCTGAGCAATTTTCCAGAGGACAGCTTTGAGATTGTGGTCCTCGCTCATGCTCTGCAGGTCCTTCACCGACCCGATAAAGTCTTACAAGATATGGTCCGTATTGGGCGCGAGGCCATTGTAACGTTCCCCAACTTTGGCCACTGGCGATGCCGATTACATCTTGGGTTAAACGGGCGGATGCCGGTATCAAAAGATTTGCCTTTCCACTGGTATGACACGCCCAACATCCACTTCTGTACGGTTAAAGATTTTGAAGCTCTGTGCTCAAACTTGAATATCGCCATTATGGATCGAGATATTGTCTCTGGTCCCACAACCGCCCTATTCAAACAGTGGCTACCCAATTTATTTGGCTCAACCGCTATCTTTAGGATCAAGGCATGCGACTAAGCTTTATTTTATTTGTAGCGTTTTCTTTCCTAGCGCTGGGTGCTCAAGGACAGCAGTCTCAGCGCTTTGATCGCTTTGAACTGCATCGCAGCGTTGTCTATACAACGTTTTTATCCCCTGAAATTGCCGCAGAATACGGCATAGCCCGGGGCGACTTTAAGGCGATACTCACCCTGTCGGTAAGAGATGTAGAAGCGGGCGAAACAGCGGGACGGCCCATGTTAATAAAAGGTGAAACTTGGGATCTCATCCGAGGTGACACACTGGAATTTAAAGAAATTCGCGAGAATAACGCCACCTACTATATTGCTGACTTTGAGTTTATTGATCGCGAGTGGCGTTTCTTTGAATTTGATTTTAGGCCCGAAGGTAGCGAGCAAACCTACCACTACAAATTTAAGACGCAACTGTGGAAGCAAAGCGAGAAATAATTGGTGACCGGCAGCAACAACATAACCCTGCTGGCTAGCGGCAATGCGGGAAAGCTCAAGGAACTTCAGGCCGCCTTATCAGTTACGGGCCTTGTGTTACGCCCCCAAAGTGACTTTAACGTGCCTGAAGCAGATGAAGACGGACTCACCTTCGTCGAAAATGCATTGAAAAAAGCCCGCAACGCCGCTCTCTACACGGGTCTTCCCGCTCTAGCTGACGACTCGGGCTTGGTGGTACCCGCACTAGGTGGCGCCCCGGGTATTCATTCGGCTCGCTACTCTGGCCAAGGTGATGTGCAAAACAACGTTAAATTGCTGCGGGAAATGGCGCCCTTTAATGGCGACGACCGTAGAGCTTGGTTTATTTGTGTGCTGGTCCGGGTGACCAGCGCAAATGATCCAACGCCCATTATTGCTGAAGGTTATTGGCATGGTCACATTGCCAAGGAACCCGCAGGGACCTTGGGTTTTGGCTATGACCCTTTATTTGAAATAGACGATACCGGCCGCACTGCAGCTGAACTAAGCCCAACAGAGAAGCAAGCGTTGAGTCACCGTGGCCAAGCTGTGCGAATACTGCGTCACAAACTTGAACACTGATCAGATCCCACTGGCCCTTTACGTACACCTGCCTTGGTGTGAGCGGAAGTGTCCCTACTGTGATTTTAACTCTCATGAGCAATTCGATAACAGTTTAGAAAGCGGCTACATCGATGCCCTATTGACCGACTTAGAGCAGCAGTTGGCTGAAATGCCACCGCGCCCCCTTTTTTCAATCTTTATCGGAGGGGGAACACCTAGCCTATTTAGCGGGAAAAGCATCGGCAAGTTACTTCAGGGTATTGACCAATCTTGGGGTATTCCAACAGCCACTGAAGTCACCATGGAGGCCAACCCAGGGAGTGCTGAGGCCGCGAGATTTGCCGATTATCGAAACGCTGGCGTCAACCGTCTTAGCCTTGGTATACAGACCTTTGCTGACGTGCAGCTCACCGCCCTAGGGCGGGTTCACAACAGCACCCAAGCGGTACAGGCCATTCATCTGGCAAAAAATAATTTCGAGCGTTTTAATCTGGATATCATGCACGGCTTGCCGGGCCAATCTGTAGGGGCAGCGCTTGATGACTTGGAGCGGGCTATCGATTACGCCCAGGGCCATGTTTCGTGGTACCAATTAACGATTGAACCGAATACCACATTTTGGTCACGCCCCCCCACACTGCCTAACGACGATATTCTTACTGATATTCAAGATGCAGGGGAGGCTCGTTTTAACGACTCTGGCCTCACCCAATATGAAGTATCAGCTTGGGCGGCCCCGCAGCAAGCATCAAAGCACAACTCAAATTATTGGACCTTTGGGGACTACATTGGCATTGGCGCCGGTGCTCATGGAAAGATCACCCGGGAAAATGGCACGATTACCCGGACACGTCGAAGCCGATCGCCCCGGGATTATCTCACCGGCGTTAGTCAAAGCGTTAAACCCCAGCAGCACGAAATTCCGAAACTGGAACTGCCGGTTGAATTTATGCTGAACGCCCTTCGTCTAAAAAGCGGTGTACCGGCGTCACTTTTTAAAGCGCACACAGGCTTGGAACTGGCGGTTGTGATGCCACAGATAGAGCAGCTCGTTGCTCAAGGGCTCATGTCTGATAATCGCGAGTCCATCGCTACCACTGACCGCGGCTTCAGGTTTCTCAACGATGTAGTCGCCAGCTTTATGGACAACCACGAAGCAGTATCAAGTATCTAACTTCTCGAATACTAAATCCCGAACACCGTGGCCCAATTTAGTGCCACGGCGCTCGAATTTCGTCTCAGGGCGCCAAGCTGGACGTGGTACGTATTGACCGGTGTCTGACGTATTTCGCAAGGTCGGTTCAGCTTCTAAGACCGCCAGCATGTCCTCTGCGTAGGGCATCCAGTCGGTTGCTAAATGAATTCTCCCCCCCGAAGCCAATAGTGCCGCAGCTTTTGTAATAAACGCAGGTTGAATCAAGCGGCGCTTATGGTGGCGTTTTTTGTGCCAGGGGTCGGGGAAAAAGATTTGTAAAATATCGACTGAGCCCTTTGGAATGCATTGATCGAGCACAACCATGGCATCTTCAGCATAAACCCGGATATTTTTTACGTCTCGATCTAAAGCCTGACCTAATAACCGGCCAACACCCGGAGTGTGGACCTCAATACCCAAAAATCGACTCCTTGGTGAGGTTTCCGCCATCGCCAAGAGCGAGTCACCCATGCCAAATCCAATTTCTACAATGCGCGGCCCTCGGGATTCCCAGCTCGATTCCCAATTTAATGGCCCGTTTGAAGCCGTCAAACCATACTGCGGAAAGCCAAGCGACCAACCGCGCTCTTGGCCCGCCGTCATTCTGCCGGCCCGCAGAACAAAGCTGCGAATAGGTCTATTGATTTCTGTCATGAGACTGGCGGCTCAGGGCGCAGCATGACTCTCTCCCGCTAACCCACATGCCATCAAAATCATCCAGGCCGCGAGTAATGCTACCCCTCCAAGGGGGGTAATAGGGCCAAAGGCGCCAATACCCGTTAACACCAGAAGGTAAAGAGACCCCGAGAACAACACAACACCCGCAACTATTAATCCACAGGCCCATAACAGCCAAAATTTCAGTCGGGGTGAGAGGGTACGCTGCTGCCAGCCAGATACCGAAAGCAAAGCCACTGCATGAAGCAGCTGATAGCTCGCGGCGGTCTCCCAAGTATGCATCTGCTCAGGTGTCACAAGCTCGCGAAGACCGTGGGCACCAAACGCACCAGCGGCCACGCCGAGGAAGCCTAGTAGCGCGGCCAGAATTCTTGGCCAGCGAGGTCCTACATCTACCACATCGAAACGCTCAGACGACGAGCGTCGTTTTAAGCTTTTTCATCGCATTAACTTCTAGCTGACGAATTCGCTCAGCCGACACACCGTATTCAGCGGCCAACTCATGCAGCGTTGCTTTTTGTTCAGCCAACCAGCGCTGCGTCACAATATTGCGACTTCGCTCGTCTAAACTGCTCAGCGCGGAGCGCAATCGATCTTCGCCGTCCCGAGCCGAATCCTCAGCTTCAATACACCGGGCTGGATCAGTCGATATATCATCGAGATAAGCCTGCGGTGACTGCCAGGCATCGTCGTCATCGGCGTCAGTGGGAAGGTCAAAAGCAATATCGCGACTAGATAACCGTCCTTCCATACGCTGAACTTCAGCCTCGTCAACACCCAAGTCAGCGGCAATCGCCTGGGTTTCTTCTGCGCTCAACCAACCCAACGATTTCTTTGCGCTGCGCAAGTTGAAGAATAATTTACGCTGCGCCTTCGTCGTTGCCACTTTAACAATGCGCCAGTTACGCAAAATGAACTCGTGCATTTCTGCTTTAATCCAGTGCACGGCAAAAGAAACCAAGCGCACGCCTTTGTTGGGATCAAAGCGTTTTACCGCCTTCATAAGACCCACATTTCCCTCTTGTATGAGGTCGGCCTCGGCAAGCCCATAGCCGGAATAACTCCGTGCAATGTGTACCACAAAACGCAGGTGAGCAAGTACTAACTCACGCGCAGAGTCAACGCATTCGCTGTAGTATAGCTTTTCGGCTAAGGCCTGCTCACGCTCAGCAGACAAAATTGGAATGCCGCTAACAGCCTGAACATAGGCGGGCAAATTTGCCCTGGGGTCATAGACATGACTGCCCCGTGACCCATTGCTACTGTTTTTCCTGATTCGGACATCTTGTCATCCTCCTCCCTTCGATACCTCATTTTAGCACTCTACATCAGAGAGTGCTAATCCTCGAAAAGTTCACTGTTGACCGAAGGTCGAGACTATCTGGGCTCTAACTCTCTGAGCTGACTCGTTGCCGCATGCCAAGCGCTGAACAACCCTAACGCGCCGCCTAGGAACATCATATTCATCACGCCCATGATGCCCAGTCCCGTAAAACGCCGATCGCTGTCATAAAGCTGGAGCAACTGGTTAACGGGCTCAGCAAGATAAATGAAAAAGATACCCACCATAATCGCGCCCAGCAGACCGCCACCAAATCCAGACCACAATCCGGTGTATAGAAAGGGGCGGCGCGCGTAGGCATCGTCAGCTCCAATCAATTTAATCACGGCAATTTCATCCCGACGAGCATCGATAGCCAGACGAATCGTGTTGGCCAAAATAAGCACCGCGCCCATCATCATGAGCAGCCCGATACCCATTGCAAGCCTCCTGCCCGACTGCAACACCCCAGCCAGTCGAGCTTGCCAGAGCGTGTCAAAAACCACCTGATCAACGCCCCTCACGGCTTCTAACGCCCGCGCCAACTGAGCAAGGCCTTCTGATTCGACGTTATCTACGGGGTTAACTAGTAGTGTATGGGGCAATGGGTTATCGGGAATCGAATCCAGCATGCCGACCAACCCGGTATCGGCGGCGAATCTCGCCAGTGCTTGGTCTTGAGGAATAAGGGTCACATCCTGGACATCAACGCGGCTCTCTACACGCTTCAAGATGTCTTGAGCATCGTTGAGGGAGGCACCTACCTCGAGCAAAACAGAGAAGCGCGCCGGCGAACGCATATCACTAGTCACCGCCTCAATGTTTTGCAGTATCACCAAAAGAGAGGCGGGTAGCGCTAGTGCGATTCCCACCACTAACCAAGTCAAGCCTGTAGCTACCGGTAGCCGAAAAGCCCTGCGCAGGCTGCCAGACGCCGCCTGCCGGTGGTGATGTATCCATGACACCAAGGTAGGCCTTGGAGCCGTGCCTAGCCCCGTCGCAGGCTTTTTCATAGCCCAGCTCCCGCCACGAGCCTACCGTCTTTCAACGTGACGATCCGATGACGCAACCTGGAAATCAAGGCAAGGTCATGGCTGGCAACAATCACAGTCACCCCGACACGATTAAAGGCCTCGAATAATCCCATAATCTCCGCCGAGAGCTGCGGATCGAGATTACCCGTAGGTTCATCAGCAATTAAAAATCGAGGCCTTGCAACAACCGCCCGTGCAATCCCAACCCGTTGCTGCTCACCACCCGATAGAACCGCTGGATTGGCTTTCTCTCGACCCAAAAGTCCAACCTTATCGAGCGCAGCTCGAGTTCTCCGTTGAATATCACGGGGACGAAAGCCGGCTATTTCCAAGGGTAACGCCACATTTTCAAGAACCGACCTGTCGTAGAGCAGTTGATGGTCCTGAAATACAATGCCAAATTCACCGCGATAACGACCGATATTACGCCCTTTGATTCTCGCCGTGTCCCGGCCATCAACGCGCAATGTGCCCATAGAGGCACGCTCCAGCAGCATGAGTAAGCGTAAAAAAGTCGTCTTGCCAGCCCCCGAATGACCGGTGAGAAACACCATTTCACCTGTGCCAATAGTGAGCGAGACGTCACGCAGAGCATCATGGTCTGCGTAACGTTTGCTCACTCGGTTAAATTCAATCACGAGCTACGACGACTCACTTTCAAACAAAGCATCCACAAAAGCACTCGCATCAAAGGGCTGAAGATCTGTTACGCCCTCCCCAATACCCACAAATCGAATCGGTCGCGCCAACTTCTGCGCGATCGCAAAGATCACGCCACCGCGCGCCGTACCGTCTAACTTGCTGAGGGCGATACCGGTGACCCCTACAGCCTTATCAAATTCCTCAGCCTGAGACACAGCGTTTTGCCCAGTGCCTGCGTCGAGCACCAGCAACGTCTCGTGAGGCGCCTGAGGGTCAATCTTTCGCATCACTCTGACCACTTTCTCAAGCTCATCCATCAAATGGCTTTTGTTCTGGAGTCGGCCAGCCGTGTCAGCAATCAAAATGTCCACCTCCCGAGCATGCGCCGCCTGTAAAGCATCAAACAACACAGACGCACTGTCAGCACCCGTGTGCTGAGCAATCACCGGCACTTCATTTCGCTCCCCCCAGACTTGAAGCTGCTCGACCGCAGCCGCTCGGAATGTGTCACCAGCAGCCAGCATGACCTGCTTACCCTGTGCCTTAAAACCATGAGCAAGCTTGCCGATCGTCGTGGTCTTGCCAGCACCATTGACTCCCACCACCAGTATCACAAAGGGCTTCTGATTGTCGGTGACTAAAGGTTGCTCGCACGGTGTCAGAATATCAAGCAAAGCCGACTTAGTAGCGGCCATGACCGCAGCGCCATCCGAAAGTTCTTTGCGAGAAATACGCTCAGTGATGGCCGATACAATGCGTTGCGTTGCCTCTATCCCTACATCAGCCGTCAAAAGTTGATCTTCCAGAGCCTCCAAAACTTCGCCGTCAATGACTTTGCGCCCCAGAAAAAGCGTGCCAAGACCGTTGGAAAAATGGCCCCCTGTACGACTTAGGCCGCGGCGAAATCGAGAGTACAAACCGCCGTCCTCTGCCGAATGTGCCTCGGCTGCTACTTTGCTTTCAGCTTCCAGCGCCAAGCTCTCTGCTGGCTTTTTAGGTTTTTCTTTGCGCCCAAAGAATTTCATGGCAACGTGCTCATTACAGTTTTGACATTGAGTTGGTGACTGGGCCGGGCCCTCACATCAGCATGGTAGCACTGCGTCGAGGGAGCAGACATGCGCAAAGCGCCAATAAAACAAAGTAGTAGCCGACTGCGCATTATTGGGGGCGAGTGGCGAGGCCTCAGGCTCAATTTTCCTGATAACGTGGCCCACTTGCGACCCACGCCAGACCGGGTCAGAGAAACACTATTCAACTGGCTCACAAGCCGTATTCAAGACGCCCACTGTCTCGATCTTTTTGCCGGCAGTGGCGCTCTGGGGCTCGAAGCCCTCTCCAGAGGCGCCAATCACTGCGTATTTGTCGATAGTTCCGCCGTGGCAACCGACGCTATTCGCGGTCACCTCAGCCATCTGAATGCTCAAGACCGCGCAACGATCGTGAGCAGCAACGCTCTTGAATGGCAAGGCACCCCCGCGGATATTGTCTTCCTAGACCCTCCCTATTCAGCAGATTTAATCGGCACCGCCTTAGAGCACCTGCTCACAAAAGGTCTACTCGCGCCAGACGCTAGGGTTTATGTAGAACTAGAGCGCAATCAGACAATGCCCGACATACCCGCTTCTTTGGAGGTGATTCGGGATAAAGTGGCGGGAAATGTCCGTTACCTGCTTCTAGCAGTTTCGGATAATGTTTGTTTGTAAGCGGCCCCTTGTGTACATTCATCGCGGTTATGGCTGAGAATTCGCAGTTATGCGCACACAATCTATTGTTTACCCCGGAACTTTCGATCCCATCACCAAGGGCCACATTGATTTGGTTGAGCGAGCTGCCAGACTGTTCGGTAGCGTCATCATCGCGATAGCCCAAAGTGAAAAGAAGCAGCCCCTTTTCGATCTAAAAGAGCGAACAACCCTTACCCAGGACGCTCTTAGTCACATCGATAACGTAGAAGTTTGCAGTTTTACCGGGCTGTTAACCGACCTGGTGACGGAGCAGGGGTCTAATTGTGTTCTGCGAGGGTTACGGGCTGTTGCGGACTTCGAATACGAATATCAGCTTGCTAATATGAATCGCGCTCTAAAGCCTGATTTTGAGAGCGTATTTCTTACCCCCTCGGAGAATCTCGCCTACATATCTTCTTCTTTAGTCCGGGAAATTGCATCTATGGGTGGCGACATCACGCCCTTTGTGGCCCCGAACGTAGCGGAAGCGCTCAAGAATAAGTTCCCCGATTAACGTTGGCAGGTTGTGCAAAAAACTGAGGTTCGATTACCCAACCTAATCTCTTGAAGTTGGCCAGAGCACGCCCTGCATGACTGGCCTCCTCGACCATAAACACGCAGCTTTTGTGCAAAGTAGCCAGGTTTGCCATCACCGCCCACAAAATCTCTGAGTGTAGTTCCGCCCTGCTCGATAGCCGCTGCCAACAGCTCCTTCACCGCTTCAGCCAAGCGCTGATAGCGCTGCAGGCTAATGTTCCCCGCCCTGCGGGTGGGACGGATTCCCGCCATAAAAAGAGCTTCGTTAGCGTATATATTGCCAACACCCACCACGATTCGACCGTCCATCAAAAATTGCTTAACCGCCGCCTTTCTGCCTCGAGCCGCCTTATACAACCAAGCTCCGTCAAAATCACTGGATAGGGGTTCGGGACCCAAGTGCCGCAGCAGCGCATGGTCATCAGAGGTCAGTAAGTGAAAGCTTCCAAAACGCCGGGGGTCGTTGTATCTGAGGCAATTGCCATCATTGAGGACAATATCGACATGGTCGTGAAATAGCGGCGGAGTTGACGCGGGCATAACACGCAATGATCCAGACATACCAAGGTGAACCATCAGTGTGTGGTGCTCGAGGTCAATGAGTAAATATTTTGCACGGCGTCGGGTGCCCAAAATTCGCTGCCCCGAAGCGAGGGGGGCAAGGGCTTCTTCGATAGGCCAGCGGAGTTTGGCGTTGCGAATTAAAACGCGCTCAATGCGCCGATCGACCGCATGGGGATCAATGCCACGACGGGTTGTCTCTACTTCAGGCAGCTCAGGCATAACTAACGGGGCACAAAAAACCCCGGGGCTGGTAACAGCACCGGGGCAGTCTTAAAGAAAGCCGCAAAACCTATTTGATTTTGCCTTCCTTGTAGATGACGTGTTGCCGAGCCACTGGGTCGAACTTTTTCATCTCCAGTTTCTCTGGCATCGTTCGCTTGTTCTTATCGGTCGTATAAAAGTGACCGGTACCCGCTGTTGAGTTCATGCGAATTTTTTCACGCATAGCAATTCTCCTTTAAACTTTTTCGCCACGGGCGCGCAACTCGGCAAGTACGGTATCGATACCGCGCTTATCGATGATGCGCATTCCTTTGGGGGATACACGAAGAGAAACAAACCGCTTTTCGGACTCTACCCAAAACCTATGGTTGTGAAGGTTGGGCAGGAAACGACGACGAGTTCGATTCTTGGCGTGAGACACATTGTTACCGGTTACCGGGCGCTTGCCGGTAACTTGACAGACTCGAGACATGGTTAAACCCGTCGCAGGACACTGAAAAAAGGGTGCGCAACATACCAAAGCCATGGCATTACCGCAAGCCTTAGTCAGCGGAACCCTGCTATTCCCTCTGAAGCCATGGACAGATAGCCCCCTTGGCCTACGATTAAGTGATCAAGAAGCTCGATATCGAGTAACTCGAGGGCGCGGCGAAGCCGCTCCGTCAGCCGAAGATCCGCAGGACTCGGGGCTACCGATCCGGAGGGGTGGTTGTGCGCGACAATAATCCCAGAGGCACTCAGTTTCAGCGCCATCGCAGCAATTTCTCTGGGGTAAACCGGTGCCGTATTTAGGGTACCTAAAAACAGGTCACGACATACCAACAGCTGGCGCTGGGTGTTCAGAAATAAACAGGTAAACACCTCCCGGTGCTGCAACTGGTAATGATGCTGCAGATAATCGTGACAGCTGGCAGGATTTTGCAGCGAAGTCCGTTCAAATAGGCGCTCCTCTGCAAGTCGTTGTGCGAGTAACAGAGAGGACCCCAGCTGGTGGCGTCTTCGGCTCCCCACACCGACGACTGCTGCGTCGCTGCACAGTAACGCCGCAATTCCCTCCCGGAGAGAGCCGCGGTGACGGTGTAAATAACCTGCAATTTCGAGCTCGGCAGTCGCAGCAGGCAACCCAAGGGCCGCTGCGAGCAACTCGGCGTCACTTCTAGAGCAGCTACTTTTAGACCTGTCGCACAGTAGTGCAATGCTAAATGTGTCCAAAAAGCGCTCCAAGTGCTAGTGTTCAGGGTATTTTCTGGGTTAGCGCGATCGAATGGGACACCTTCACAATCGGAACATCATCATCGGTGTAACAGGTGGTATTGCTGCCTACAAGATCGCCGAACTGATCCGCCTTCTTCGAGGTGATGGTGCCGCGGTACGGATCATAATGTCTCGGGGGGCTCAGGCCTTCGTCACGCCACTTACCTTACAATCACTCTCCGGGTTTCCGGTCCACACCGAGCTTCTGGATGAAACCGCGGAAATGGGCATGGGGCATATTGAATTAGCGCGATGGGCAGACGCTTTTATCGTGGCTCCTGCAACAGCCGACGCGCTGGCTAGGCTTGCTGCAGGGCGAGCCGATGACCTTCTAACCACTACCGCCCTCGCGACTCCCGCTCCAGTTTTTGTGGCACCGGCCATGAATCAGCAAATGTGGAAAAATGCAGCAACTGCAACAAATATTCAGCGCCTCACAGATCGCGGCGTCGAAATAATTGGCCCAAGTGCGGGTGAGCAGGCCTGTGGTGATGTAGGTTTGGGCAGGCTAACCGAACCCGCAGAGATCAGAGCTGCAATCAGTGCTCACTTCCCTAGCCGGGCACTGGAGGGCCGTCGCGTTGTCATTACAGCAGGCCCGACACGTGAACCTTTAGATCCGGTGCGGTACATCTCAAACCACAGCTCAGGAAAAATGGGGTTTGCCCTCGCTCAAGCTGCAGCTGAAGCAGGCGCAGAGACCGTTTTAATAAGTGGCCCCGTCACACTTGATACGCCCGAGGGCGTCACTCGTGTGAATGTAGATACAGCACTTCAAATGCACGAGGCCTGCTTTCACCACCTCGAAAAGCCTACGGCGCTCTTTATTGGTAGCGCCGCAGTCGCAGATTATCGAGCCGAAGTTAATGCGCCGCAAAAAATAAAAAAGGTGGGTGACACGCTTACCTTAAATCTCACCCGTAACCCCGATATCATCACAGAGGTCGCCCGATCAGCCAGCCGGCCGTCTTTGGTGGTTGGGTTTGCTGCTGAAACTGAGCACCTCATAAAGCATGCAGAGGCTAAACGCCTGGCGAAGCAACTTGATGTTGTCATTGCTAATGATGTCAGCCGAGCCGATATAGGGTTTAACAGTGACGTTAACATGGTGACTTGGGTAGATAGCGCGGGACATGACGTTGTCCCCATAACGACCAAACGTAATCTAGCCAAGCTTTTGATCGCGCGCTGTATCGAAAGAATGCCCAAAAGCTATGATGACGACGAACAAAGCGCGACTGGATTGGAGGATGATCGTTGAGCTCCGAGCTAAAGAGCCAGAAAGACGGCGAAGTCACCAGCGAAGGCGACGACTTAAAAGCTCTGCTGTACAAAGCAGGCCTCGTTGCCTTGGTGCCAGCTGTGTTTGCCTTTTTATGGCTGGGTCTGATCAGAGAACCCCTACTGCAATCGGGAACGGCAACCAACCTTGCCCAAGCGACCGTTGAAAGCCGCGCTGATATGGTGGGGCTCTATATCAAGGACCTTGAGCTACGCATCGACGCCCTGACAACTCAGCTGGAGGGCCAAGTAGAAGCACCAGATTTATCCTACGCTCACCTGAGCTTTCCTGATGCGGACGCCATTTCATTTATTCCCTTGGATGACCTAGGCACCGTAAGCATCAGCCCGGGAGATTTTGGCCTTCGTTCGCATATTGATATCGATATCGTTCGGCGAGCCTTTGGTGGTGAAGACCCAGCCCCCGAATTTATTTTCGACGATGATAAATCTTACACATTGTTTGCCCGTGGATTGGGCAAGCCCGTTAGGGGGGTTTTTGTCGTTGAGGTCAGTCAGCGCCGACTCGCGGAGCTGATTACTCCGGGTAATGAGGGGCAGTACCGCATTGTGCAGGAGATATCGAGCGCCATAAGCGATACGGTTGTGGGAGCTTTGCAGGGTGAGTCTCTCGTCAGCGCGGATGTCATGGGAACACTTTGGAGCGTAGAGTTCTCACCCAACCCAGACTGGCTTTCTGCTGCTCAGCCAAGCTGGTGGGGGCTCCTGCTGTCGGTAGTTATAACCCTTGCGGGAATAGTGGCGAGCTTTTATCTGCTCGTGCAGCGCTCAGGCCAGCTCCTAAAGTCTGAGGTGAAACGGATATTAGAAGCCGCCGAGCTGCGTACGCCATTGAGAGTCACGGTACCGGCCATAACGCCACTTGCCAAAATGTTGCGACAGCTGAGCTTACTCAGCCGCAGGCAGTTAGTGCTTCAAGCTCGACGCGAAGCAACACGAGACGACCAAGGTGACGTTACCGTCAAGGATTCTGATGTCCCCGTGCCCGAGCCAACAGAGGCTGATCCGAAACCTGACGAGCTGCTGGTCGATCACGAATCAACCGGAACTATCGATGAAATTCCGGCACATATTTTCAAACCCGGGAGTATTCGAGGAGACGTGCAAACCGAGCTGACAGAAGCGCTCATAGAGAGCATCGGTCAGGCGCTGGCTGTCATGTGTGGTGATCGTGATATTCAGACTCTCATCGTCGCCCACGACTCCCGCCCAAGTAGCAAACAAATTCGAACCATTTTGGTGAAAGCGCTTCTAGCAAGTGGCCGCGATGTCATTGATGTTGGCGAAATTCCAACGCCGGCTTTTTACTTTGCAACCCATGAAGCAGAAACCGACTCCGGAATAATGATCACTGGCGGTCACGGTGATGAGCATATCAATGGCTTTAAGATTGTTTTTCATAAAAAGCTTTTGTCGGGGGTTGGGATCGAGGAGATTCTCGCAACCATTCGCTCAAGGAAAACCACACAGGGCTCGGGCCGAACTATTCGCTCCCGAATTGAAGCCGATTATATTGATCGCATCGCCATGGATGTGTCACTAGCCCTGCCATTGAAAGTGGTCATTGATAACGACTTTGGTACAGCGGCAAGAATCACCGAGCCATTGTTAGACGCACTGGACTGCGACTTGGTCAGTTTGAACTCGCCGGAGGAAGGCCCACGACCCGAAGGGCGCTCCCTTGAGGGGGCCCTCAAGGTTCTTGGAGAGCGAGTCATAGCAGAGGGCGCAGATCTTGGTGTCCTTTTCGATAGTGACGGAGATCGCCTACACACGGTAACCGAAACGGGTATTGCAGTAGGCAACGATTCACTGCTGATGTTATTCGCCCGGGATATGCTTGAACGCAATCCCGGAGCGGATGTGGTTTATGACATCCAATGCACTCGACAATTCGCGCCTTTCGTAACCCGTACCGGGGGCAGAGCGCAGATGTCTCGCTCTGGCCAGGCTTTCATTGCCGAGAAAATGCTGCAAGCGAAAGCACTTTTAGCCGGCGATTTTTCCGGACACATATTTTTCGCAGAACGCTGGTACGGTTTTGATGATGCCCCCTATGCCATGGCTAGATTGCTTGAAATTCTCGCCACCGCCAGCTCTGGGTTTGGCGAAATTGTTGCGGCGTTGCCACAGTCAAGCAGCACCCCGGAGATCCTCCTTGAGCTGGAAAGCCGAAGTCGCAAGAAAATTATGCGTGCCTTGGTTAGCAACGCCGATTTCCCGGGAGCTCGAATCACAACTTTGGACGGCCTTCGTGTTGACTACGCCGATGGCTGGGGTCTCGTACACAACTCAATCACCGAGTCAGCGCTGTCCCTACGATTCGAGGGAAACGATGACGCCAGCCTTGAGCGCGTCAAAGGGGTATTACGAAAAGCCATTACCGAAGCAGAGCCCAGCATCAATCTACCCTTCTGATATGATGATGCGTTGTGTACCCATCTATTCACGCTAAGAGTAAATCCCAATGTCACTGAGCCGTGACGAGGCGACCAATGTTGCCCGTGTCTTAACCGAATCACTGCCCTACATACAGCGCTTTACCAGCCGAACGATTGTGATCAAGTTTGGCGGTAATGCCATGGTCGATCCCCAACTCTTCGAAACCTTTGCTCGGGATGTTGTCCTGATGAAGTTAGTGGGAATGAATCCTGTGATTGTTCACGGTGGTGGGCCACAAATTGGAGAGCTTTTAGGCCGCTTAAAAATTAAGAGCGAATTTGTCGATGGCATGCGCGTTACAGATGCTCCCACGATGGATGTCGTAGAAATGGTGCTTGGCGCCAGCGTCAATAAAGAAATTGTTGACTGCATTCATCGAAATGGCGGCAGAGCCGTGGGTTTAACCGGCAAAGACGGTGAGCTTCTAAAAGCCCGTAAACTTCAGCTTGATAGTGCTGGAGAGGCACCCCAAGACATAGGTTTAGTCGGCGAAGTGACGTCGGTCGACACTCAGGTGCTGAAAATGCTGGGTGACAGTGACTTTATTCCAGTCATTGCCCCCATCGCTGGCGGAGCTGATGGCAAAACCTACAACATCAACGCCGATTTAGTCGCAGGTAAAATCGCTGAAGTGCTACATGCGGAAAAATTGATGCTACTGACCAATGTGGCGGGACTCCTCGATCAAGGAGGAGACGTCTTGACAGGCCTTTCCACGAAAGAAGTTGATCGCCTCATTGCCGACGGTGTCATTCGAGGCGGAATGCTGCCAAAAATACGCTGCGCCGTCGATGCCGTAAAACAAGGCGTGATGAGCGCCCATATTATTGATGGACGCGTGCCCCATGCCGCACTATTGGAAATCTTTACTGACGAGGGTATTGGTACTTTGATTTGTAACAAACGCTGAAGCAGAAAAATTTTTCACCCTCAAGACACTTAAAAATTGCACTAGCTCGCTTCTATAGCTAGCATGAAATCGTTTTCCGCTGGATCATTCGTCCATGCCAAACTCAAAATTAGGACGCCGGGATCAAATCTTGCAAGCATTAGCAGCGATGCTTGAGCAAGGCCCAGATACTCGCATCACGACGGCTAAGCTCGCTAATGAGGTGGGCGTGTCGGAGGCGGCGCTTTATCGGCATTTCCCCTCTAAAACTAAGATGTTTGAAGCACTCATAGAGTTCGTAGAGGCGACCTTATTCACCCGAATCAGCCGAATTATTGAGGAAAAGCCCAACAGCTTGGATTGTTGCTACCGAATTCTGGAGCTGTTGCTTGGATTTTGTGAGAGAAACCCCGGCATTACGCGCATTCTTCATGGCGAGGCGTTACTTGGGGAGTCAGAGCGGCTTCACTTGCGTGTTGCCCAACTCTTTGACCGAATCGAAACCCAGTTGCGCACCGCTTTAAGGGAGGCTGAGGTCAAAGAGCAGCTGAGGCCGACAATATTACTGGCTGACAGTGCCAGCCTAATACTCGCTGCCGCTGAAGGCAGAATTTCTCAGTTTGTCCGCAGCGAATTCAAACGTTCGCCCATACAAGGCTGGGACAAGCAATGGGCCTTGCTGGCCTCTAACCTGATGAGGCCTGTGCCCGCTTAACCTATTGCGGTGGCGTCTCCATTTGATGACGCAGTCTGACAACATCTTGCAACTGCTCAAATCGATCGATATCCCGCTGATAAAGCGCCGTCATCTCACTTATCTGAGACTCGCGCGTCGCAATTTTATCGTCGGTGCTGTCAATCTCCCGCTTGAGTAGCTTGATATTTTCAAGATCAACAGGCAACGGTTCGACCCCGGAGCGCTCGGTTGCGGCAACGCGGGCTTGGGCGTTTTCAACTTGCTGCCGCAGACTTCTGCGATTGGACTTTAAAATAGAGACTCTGATTTTGAGGTCGCTCAGAGACCGATCCCTGGCATCTTCGATATCGGCAATAGTGGAGTAGCGCAGTAACAACGACTCGTCCCAATTTTGCAGGCGTTGCTGCTCAGACTTCGCATCCTCTTCAAGCTCGCGGGAAAGCGCAACATTAGCGCGCTCTTCCGGTGTCATCGCACTAGGAACAACCGATATCACAACGCCGTTAGCATCCAGCACTTCGTAACCATTATCGGCGTATTCAACGGGAACGTGGAAATCGACCACAAGAACGCCATTTTCTGCCCGGTAGCGATACAGGTTTTCAGCTGCACTAGAGGTTGCAACTGTCAACATGAATGCCCCGATAAGAGCAGCCGAAAAGCGGGGGCTATACCCCATAACGATCTCGATAACGTTGCATAGGCTCAAGATATTGGCTCAGATCTGGAGTGGACTCAAGCCATTCAATGATGTCATGCATGGTGATGACGCTTGCGACCTTAAGGCCAAGCTCATCGCGCACTTCATCAACGGCAGATTGCGTGCCCGATCCCCGTTCGCAGCGATCTAAACCAATAACGACCCCAGCGGGCTGGGCACCAGCATCGCGAATGAGTGCAATCGCCTCTCTAATCGCCGTTCCCGCAGTAATCACGTCATCTACAATTACCACGTCGTCTCTCAGTGGTGCCCCCACCAACAGACCACCCTCTCCATGGCTTTTTGCTTCCTTCCGATTGAAGCTATAGGGCACGTCAAGGCCATGATGGCTCGCCAGAGCCACCGCCGTAGCAGTGACCAATGGAATGCCTTTGTAAGCCGGTCCAAATAAAACTGTCGGGATTAATTCAAATGCAACCAGAGTATTGGCGTAACAGCGACCTAACTCTGCCAGAGCTTGACCCCCTGAAAACCCCCCCGCGTTAAAAAAATAGGGGCTTACACGGCCAGACTTCAACTCAAATTCACCAAAACGTAAAACCTGACAACGGATGGCTAATTCGATAAACGCCTTACGAGTGGCACTGTGCTCTGGGTTACTCATAGCTTTATTCTTCACTTTTAGTCGAACAATCAAAATCCGGCAATCTGAAATTTCTCTGCGGTCGCGATGGCAGCCCGCTGTGCCTTCGCCTATGATACTGGCCTTGTTTACACAGGACTACCAATGAAAGTCGTCAGTTTAGTTGTTGAGGGCCTCGAACAGGCACAAGAAGCCGGCCTTTTTGACTGGATCCAAGAGGAGGACGCTGACGTGGTTTGCCTGCAGGACACCCGCTGTTCTGAATACAGCCTCAAGGGCGACGTATACTTCCCTGAAAACTACAGCCCTTACTTTCTCGACGACTTTGACAACCCCAAGCGTAACGGCGTTGCCATTTACTGCAAGAAGCTGCCAAAAGCGATTATGAGTGGCTTGGGTTTTACTGACTTTGACGGTCGCGGCCTGTACCTCCAAGCCGACTACCCCAATGTCAGCGTGGGGTCATTACTGGTGCCAAGTGGGCGGGCCAGTGACGAAGCCATGAATACAAAGCTGAAGTTCTTGGAGCTTTTAGGCCAGCACCTGCAGAAGATTAAAAACAAACGGAGAGACTTCATCATTTGTGGCGGTTGGGAGTTGATTAGCCAGCCGATCGATGCCGAAGAAGCGGGCAATCGCACAGACCTCCCGGGGTTCTCCAGTATCGAACAAGACTGGCTAAAGGAGCTTTACCAAAGCGGCTACTGCGATGCTTTTAGAACCCTAAATGCCAGCGGTGAAGAATTTACCTGGTGGCCCGACGGAGATGACGCGGGCGCCCTGCGCTCAGACACGCACATTACCTCGGTATCTCTTAAGGATCGTGTCACCAGTGCCGTGGTAAACACCAGCGATGCCTTCTCAAGCCACGCGCCGGTGATCATTGAGTACGATGTCGACCTTTAGACCGACAGCGCCTCGCGTTGCTTATCAATAATAATCTGGCCACCGGCTATCGCAAGGTCAAGCATGTTGTTTAACTCGGCCCTTTCAAAGGCTGCGCCCTCAGCGGTGCCTTGTACCTCAATCAAACCTCCACCCTCGGCCACAACAACATTCATATCGGTGTCTGCCGTTGAATCCTCGGCGTAATCCAGATCAAGTACAGCCTGACCGTTCCATACACCTACCGAGACAGCGCCTATCAAAAATCTGAGTGGATCAGACTGCAAAGACTGCTTGCGTTGCAGGGTATTGAGCGCATCAACAACAGCAACACAAGCCCCGGAAATAGACGCCGTGCGAGTACCTCCATCGGCCTGAATGACATCACAATCTAGGGTAAGGGTGTTTTCACCCAGAGCTTTTAGGTCAATCGCGGCACGCAGTGACCGTCCAATTAGGCGCTGAATTTCTACGGTTCGTCCAGACTGCTTGCCTCGGCTGGCCTCCCTGCTCATTCGACTACCCGTGGATCGAGGCAGCATCCCGTACTCTGCCGTCAACCAGCCCTGCCCTTTACCCCGCAAAAATCCAGGCACCCCAGGCGTCAATGACGCAGTACAGAGCACTCGAGTTTGCCCAAACGATACCAATACCGAGCCCTCGGCATGACACGTAAAACTACGCTCAAAGGTAATCGCTCTAAGTTCATCAAGCGCTCTACCACTGGGGCGATCCAAAGTAACCGACATAGACCAATTCCTTTCAAGGTTGGGCGTGTCATTGGCCGTGCCACGCCGGCCTCAGCTGTTAAACTCACGGCACAAAGCCGCTGATAACAGCCCGGCAACAGCAGGGAGATAGCACGTTGACACAAAGTATGACTGGGTTTTCTCGGGCCATTGTAGCAACTGACTCCGTATCGGTCACAATAGAAATGCGATCGGTCAATAACCGCTATTTAGATGTTCAGATTCGCTGCCCCGAAATACTGCGATCTCAAGATGCTGCTTGGCGCCAAAAAATTGCTAAACAGATCTCTCGAGGCAAGGTAGACGTGACTGTCCGAACAGACCTCCTGGAAAAAGGTGGCTCACTGCAACTGGACCGAGGGCGCCTTGAAGAATTACAAACCGCATTAACTCAAGTAGCGACACAGTTCCCTAACGCCCCAGCACCTGATCAGTTAGCCCTTCTAATGGCCCCGGGCGTCATAGCGGGTAATACTACCGAGGAATCTGTGTGGATAGCGGCAGGCACCGACGCATTGAATCAAGCGCTCAACGAGCTGGTCGACAGCAGAAAGGAAGAGGGCCAGAAGCTGGAGGGCCTCATCCGGAAGCGCTGCGAGATCTTCAGGCAGTACCTTACAAATTATCGAGGGGCATTGCCTCAGCTCCAAGAAATCCATCGACAACGACTGCTTGACCGGATACAACAGTTAGCTGCGCAACCAGACGCCAAAAGGCTTGAAGAAGAGCTCGTTTACAGCGCGCAAAAAACTGATGTCGATGAGGAACTGGACCGACTAGATGCGCACCTCGCTGCGATAGAAGTCGCCATAGCAGGAAAGCTGCCCTGTGGTCGCCGCCTCGATTTTTTGATGCAGGAGCTCAACCGAGAAGCCAATACTTTGGCATCAAAATCCGCCGCACTCACAACGACACAAACCGCTGTAGAATTCAAAGTGATCATCGAACAGATGCGGGAACAAATACAGAACATCGAATAAAGGAGGTAATCAGGCTTGGAAGACCACCCAGCAACGGGCAACCTGCTGACAGTGTCAGCCCCTAGCGGAGCAGGCAAAACCTCGCTAGTTCGTGCACTCATAGAACGCAGGTCACACTTGAGCGTCTCCGTATCCCATACGACAAGACCTATGCGTCCGGGAGAGGTTGATGGCGTGAATTACCATTTTATCTCTACAGCGGCTTTTCTCGAGGCGAAGGAGTCTGGAGAGTTTTTTGAATGGGCAGAGGTGTTTGGTCACTTTTACGGCACCGCAAAATCCGAGGTGGCATCACGCAGAGCCGCCGGCAATGATGTGATTTTAGAGATCGACTGGCAGGGCGCCAGACAAGTTAAAACCGCTTGCCCGGAAAGCTGCTGTATTTTTGTGCTACCGCCCTCTATTTCAGCACTAGAGAGTAGGCTCACTCAACGTGGGCAGGATAAAGCAGAGACCATACGAAGCCGTATGGCCGAGGCTCAAAGTGAAATGGCCCGCTGGCCGGATGCCGACTATTTAGTACTCAACGACGACTTTGAGCGTGCCTTGACAGAGCTGACGACGATTGCTGATAGCCTCCGACTTACCCGAGATTATCAATCCCGGGACTTGGCGAAAGTTCTCGAAGCCTTAACCCTCCATTGAGGTGATTTTTACCATAGTCCGTTTCCGCACTTAGTGGGGTATACTGTTGGACTGGGCCGCATTTGTGCGGCATTAATAGGAGATTGCTTCACCCATGGCACGCATCACCGTAGAAGATTGTTTAGACAACGTGGACAACCGTTTCGAGCTCGTTATGCTCGCTGCCAAAAGAGCCCGTCAGATCGCCACCCAAGGCAAAGACCCACTTGTCGACGAGGAGTCAGACAAGCCTACCGTCATCGCTTTGCGAGAAATTGCAGAGGGCATGGTAACGCCTGAGTTGATCGCTCGCGAAACTGAAATCGAAGCTGAAGAAGAGCTGGCGGCAAGCTTCGAAACACCTGTTTACTAACCTCAAGGTAATAGAGACCTTTGGTTGCCGGTACGTTTCAGGTCCTCAGTAGCTCTATTACAGATGCTAAGTCGCGGCTGCTTTCTAAATCAGCCGCCACGACTCAGCAAACAGGTCTCGACAATAGTGACCGCTCTTTTGTCGGTTTTGAACGTCAAATCAAAGCCTACCTCCATGACACGCAAGTGCTGCTGGTCAAGCGTGCTTACTTTTTTGCAGAACAAGCCCATTACGGCCAAGTGCGCCGTAGCGGTGAGCCCTATGTCACACATCCCCTAGCCGTCGCCAGTGTCCTTGCTGAAATGCATATGGACCATCAAAGCCTGATGGCAGCACTTCTGCATGACACTATTGAAGATACGGGTGTGACTAAAGAAGATATCGGCGCGCAGTTTGGCGCAGAAGTGGCGGAGCTTGTCGATGGCGTGAGTAAATTGACTCACATCGAATTTGATAGCCTCGAACACAAGCAGGCGGAAAACTTTCAAAAAATGGCACTCGCCATGGCGCGGGATATCCGCGTGATACTCGTCAAGCTTGCCGACAGACTGCACAACATGCGAACCCTGGGTGTCCTTAGTCGAGAAAAGATCAAACGCATCGCCGGAGAAACTCTGGACATTTACGCACCCATTGCTCTGCGCCTAGGAATGAATTCAGTCCGTATGGAGCTTGAAGATCTCGCGTTTAAGGCTCTGTATCCCATGCGCGCGCGGCGCATTGACGCGGCAATTCGCAGTGCCGGGGGCAATCGCAAAACATTGATCAATCAGGTGAGAAACCAGATAAAAACCGTGCTGTCGCGAGAAGAGCTGCCATGCAGTGTTATCGGGCGAGAAAAGCACCTCTACAGCATTTATTCAAAAATGAAGGCAAAGCGAAAGTCTTTCTCTGAAATCATGGACATCTTCGCCTTTAGAATCATTGTTGAATCTGTCGATGATTGTTATCGAGTATTAGGACTAGTGCATAGCCTCTACAAACCCGTGCCCGGCGAATTTACAGACTACATTGCCATTCCAAAGGCGAATGGCTACCAATCCCTACACACCGTATTAAAAGGTATGCACGGCATACCCATAGAAATTCAAATCCGCACGCTAGAAATGGAAGACATGGCCAACAACGGCATTGCCGCCCACTGGCTGTATAAGTCTGACAACGGGTCCGCCAGCGCGTCCCACACCCGAGCGAGAGAATGGGTGCAGGGGCTTTTAGAGATGCAACAACGGGCAGGGAACCCGATGGAGTTCATTGAAAGTGTAAAAATGGATCTCTTTCCCGACGAGGTTTATGTGTTTACACCTCGCGGTGACATTATGGAGCTCCCCCGTGGGGCTACTGCTGTCGACGCTGCTTATGCCGTGCATACCGACATTGGTAATGCCTGCGTTGCCTGCCGAATAAATCGACGCCTCGCGCCGCTGTCTGAACCCCTTGAGAGTGGACAAACCATTGAAATAATTACCTCACCTAACGGCAGGCCCAACCCGGATTGGTTCAATTACGTTGTAACTGCAAGAGCGCGAACACACATTCGTCACTATCTGAAAGACCAGCGTCGTGAAGATTCTATTGATTTAGGCCGCAACCTTTTGAACAAGGCATTGATCTCTCACGGTGTCAGAATTGATGACTTTATGGGTGAGCTTATAGAGCCCACCCTCAAAAAATTGGGCAGCCCAGACCTCTCCACCTTGTTAATGGACATCGCATTGGGGAATTTATTGCCACAAATCGTCGCCAGTCGGATTGCTGGCGCCACCGCCGGGCCAGTCGACCCTGATCGCAATGAGGCCGTCGCCATTCGAGGCACAGAAGGCTTTGTGGTGAACTATGCAAAGTGTTGCTGTGCTTTACCAGGCGACCCTATCGGTGGCTATTTAAGCCCCGAAAAAGGGCTCGTAGTGCACCGCGA
The DNA here is from genome assembly GCF_051201685.1 of Luminiphilus sp. nBUS_07. Taxonomy (GTDB): domain Bacteria; phylum Pseudomonadota; class Gammaproteobacteria; order Pseudomonadales; family Halieaceae; genus Luminiphilus. The sequence continues at coordinate 3,478,710 of NZ_CP179213.1, forward strand.
AGACTGCAAAAATTTGCTGGAAATGCGTGAGCACCCCGAGCGAATGATGAATCTCCGTTGGGATGAAGACGTAGAAGGGCTGTTTTCTGCTGGGCTTAGACTCGAATCTGAAAACCGACGGGGCATCATTGCTGTGGTTGCTACTCGGCTAAACACCGTGGGAATGAATATTGACCGCATCTCAACCACCGATAAAGATGCCCAGTACACCTATGTCGACATTGAGCTGCAGGTGCGCAGTCGTATCCACCTTGCTCGCATCATGAAGCGCCTGCGAACCGTTGAAGGCGTGCGACGCGTTATCCGTATTAGTCGTCGCTAAACTCCACCCCTCACTTATTTCTAACGAAGAGAATTCCCATGTCCAATCGAGCCGTTATTTCTACTGAATCCGCTCCCGCTGCCATAGGCCCCTATTCACAGGCCATAAAAGTTGGAAATACCGTCTGGATTTCAGGGCAAATTCCTCTCGACCCTGACACCATGACCTGTGTCGAGGGTGGCATTGAAGCAGAGACCCAGCAGGTATTTGCCAATCTCAAGGCTATTGCCGAGGCCGCGGGCGGGCAGCTAAACGACGCGGTAAAAATAAACATTTCTCTCACTGATCTGGGAAACTTTGCTGCAGTCAATGCGATAATGGAGCAACACTTTGATGCGCCCTACCCGGCTCGAGCCTGCGTTGAAGTTGCCGCATTGCCCAAAGGCGTTGCAGTAGAAATAGAGGCGATACTGAGCCTTTAAAACGACAAAGTAACCCCTGCTGTTACGACAAATGCTCGCTGATTAGCTCTGCAAAACCTGTCTGATAATCAGGATAGCTGAAACGATAACCTGCGGACTGTAAGCGCTGACTGCTGCACCGGCGATTGGCAAGGCGTGACGTGGCCGCGCCTGTCATAGCTGAGAGCCCTAGCCTCTTAACTAACCAAGCCTCAATCTCACCGACCGGCGCGGGGCGATGATCACTAGCGATATACACGGGAGCATTTGTCTCCCCCTGCTCGAGACGACGCAAACAAAACGCCATTATTCCAGCGAGGTCATCGCGGTGAATCCGATTGCTAACGCGATCAGGGTCCGGACTACAAAGGCCTCGCTGCAACCGTTTAATCAGCATGCCGGGCCAGTCACCGTAAATACCTGATGCCCGCAACACTGTGGAGTTCTTGCAGGCTGCCAAAAACTGATGCTCAGCCTCCACAATACTCATCCCCTGAGGATCCGATTGCGTGAGCGGGGAATTTTCGTCAACCCAGTCCCCATCTGTTTGAGCAAAGACCCGGGTAGACGAAACAAAAATGCCGCCTTTAACCGTTGATAACAAACCTAGATCAGCCATAAGTGCGACAGGTTGAGCATAGCCTTGATGATAACCCGCAGAATCTCTGGCCGTTGGCAGGGGCGTAAACACCACATAGTCAGGCTGCAAATCGATAAGGCCCGCAATATCGTTGGGCTGCGTATAGTCCCCTGCAATTGGGTTAAAGCCCTCAGGCAGACGATCGACCCGTCGACGCATAGCACTGACGCTCCAGCCCTCTGCCATGAGCTGCAAACCCAGACGGTGACCAAGGTCGCCGCAACCGACAATCAAAACGTGTGGTGACTTCACCGAAGCTTCTCTCAAAGACTATGATGTCTCTATTATGCCCTTACACTTAGGCTATTGTGTGATTTCAAAAAGATGAACCGTTCACGATGACATCGACCCCAGACAATTCTCTAGGTGCCTCCGTTGGCACTCTTCGCGGTGTGGGCCCCAAACTTCAGCAGCGACTGGAGGAGCTGGGTTTGCGTTGTGTGGAGGATATTCTTTATCACTTTCCGTTGCGCTACCAAGACCGAACTCAAGTAACGGCCATAGGTGGACTCCAAGATGGCGTTGATGCCGTCATTCAAGGGTCCATACGGTTATCCAGCATCGTACCCGGCAGAAGGCCATCACTCGTCGTTAAAGTAGAAGATGGCACGGGCGTGCTCACGGTTCGATTTTTTCACTTCCGGCGTGCGCAGGCACAGCAAATGAAGCCTGGCTTGCCGATTGCTTTGTTCGGTCAAGCACGACGATCGGGAGTTGGTCTAGACATGGTTCATCCCGAATATCGCCTTGACGATGTAGACGTTTTACTCGAGGCCGCCCTCACACCCGTTTACCCCACCGTCGAAGGTTTAGGACAGGGCATCTGGCGCAAACTTACCGAACAAGCTCTGAGCATTCTCAAACAAAGTTGCCCTGAAGACCTATTGCGGGGCGTTGCTGAATCACCTTTTGCACTCGTTGAGGCCATTCAATTCCTGCACCGTCCACCACCCAATGCGCCTACAGAGCAGATTCGTGAGTGGCAGCATCCAGCACAGCTGAGGTTGGCGCTGGAAGAGCTGGTCGCTCATAACCTCTCGCTGCAAATGCTACGAAAAAAAGAAAAGGCCTGTCTTGCGGTAGCGATGGAAAGCGATCACTCCATAGCAAAACCCTTCCTCGCGCACCTACCGTTTCAACCCACTGCCGCACAACAGCGAGTGATCCAAGAAATAGCCCATGACATGACACTGCCTAGCCCCATGCTAAGACTCATTCAGGGCGATGTCGGATCAGGCAAAACCTTTGTAGCCGCCATGGCCTGCATCACCGCCATAGAATCTGGCCAACAAGTTGCCCTAATGGCGCCTACTGAGCTTTTAGCAGAGCAGCATTTACAAACCTTTGAGCAGTGGTTGGCGCCTTTCAATGTGCGTATCGCGTGGTTAAGTGGGCGTGTGAAGGGGCGAGCACGCGCTGCGGTCCTTGAAAACATTGGCGATGGCTCGGTTGGGCTGGTTGTTGGCACCCATGCACTATTTCAGGAGGGAGTGACCTTCGCCTCACTCGCCCTAGTGATCGTAGATGAGCAACATCGCTTTGGGGTTCACCAACGGCTCGCGCTTACAGAAAAAGCATCAGGTCAAGCACTGCCGCACCAGCTGGTACTCACCGCCACACCGATTCCCCGCACGCTATCAATGGTGGCCTACGCAGACCTTGATTGTTCGGTAATCGACGAGCTGCCACCGGGGCGCACACCCGTACAAACCACACTGCTCGATAGCCAGCGTAGAGACCAAGTTATCCAACGCGTCGGAGCAGCCTGCAGTGAAGGTCGCCAGGCTTATTGGGTATGCACATTAATTGAAGAGTCAGAAAACCTCGATGCACGTGCCGCAGAAGCCACGGCAGAGTTATTGCAGGCTCAACTACCCAACCAACGCATTGGGCTTATACATGGGCGGTTACCCCCCGCAGGAAAAGAAAGCATGATGGCCGCCTTCAAAGCTGGCGAGATAGAACTGTTGGTGGCGACTACGGTCATCGAAGTCGGCGTAGATGTACCCAATGCCAGCCTAATGATCATTGAAAACCCCGAACGCCTCGGGCTCGCACAGCTCCACCAACTGCGTGGCCGAGTGGGGCGCGGCGCCATTGCTAGTCACTGTGTTCTTTTGTATCAAGCGCCCCTAAGCCAAAGAGGCCGTGAGCGCCTAGAAGTCATGCGACGCAGTAACGACGGGTTCTACATTGCAGAACAAGACCTACTTTTCCGAGGGCCAGGAGAGCTTCTGGGAACACGACAAACTGGCCTGACCTCATTTCGCGTGGCGCAGTTGCCCGTCCATGAAGTGTTGCTAGAGCAGGTCGCTGAGACGGCAGAGAATCTCATGGCCAACTATCCTGATCGATGCGACCTGCTTATCGACCGCTGGACCGGCGAACGTCAGGCGTTTGCGCGGGTCTGAACAGGTTACACTACGCCCAATCGTTGACCTTTTTGATGCCGCACTATGACCCCTACCACCCCAAGTCCCTCAACGCAGCCCGAGTCTCCTAACTCCGACAGCAAGCTGCGCGGTTTTTGGCTGCTCATGCGCTTTCACAAACCTATTGGAACCTGGCTGCTTGCGGCGCCCACCACTTGGGCGCTGGTTATTGCCAGCGAGGGCTGGCCAGACCCCACAATACTGGGCATCTTTGCGCTGGGTATCATTGTAATGCGGGCAGCAGGTTGTGTTGCCAACGATCTTGCCGACCGAAAACTCGATGGCTATGTGGCTCGCACCCGTGATCGTCCACTGGTAACGGGCTTGGTGTCGTCAAAAGAGGCGTTCGCGCTGCTCTTAGCGCTGCTGTTGATCGCTCTGGCACTGGTGTCATCAACCAACGCATTGACAGTAAAGTTATCGGTAGTGGGCGTTTCCTTAGCAATGCTGTACCCCTATATGAAACGGGTGACACACCTGCCACAGTTTGTCTTGGGCGCCGCCTTTTCATGGTCTATTCCGATGGCTTTTGCTGCCGTTACCAACGCTCTGCCGGGGGCATTATGGTGGTTATTCCTCGGGAATTTGCTATGGACCGTGGTCTACGATACCCAGTACGCCATGGTTGATCGCGAAGACGACCTAGCCATTGGTATCAAGTCTACGGCCATTTTGTTTGGACACCTTGATCGACGGCTCATAGCAGTTATGCAAGTTGGAGCCTTGGCTTGCTTTTTTCAAACTGGCGCTGCTTTTGGCTTTACTTGGCCGTTTTACTTGGCGGTATCAGGCATTGGGCTACTTTTCTGCTGGCACCAGTGGCTTATAAGGAACCGCGAGGAAGTGGCCTGCTTTAAAGCCTTCAACCAAAGTAAATGGATTGGTCTCATTATGCTGTTGGGGATTGTGGGACACTTCCTTGCTGAGCACGTATCACCAGTCTGACACACGAGCTCTGGCGAGATCATGCAACTGGATATTTACCGCAGCATCAGGGACATTTCTGCCTCGGACTGGGATCACTGGTTCGGCGGTGATTATCCCTTTCTTCGTCACGACTTTTTATTGGGGCTAGAAGATACCGGTTGTACCAACGAAGCTAGTGGATGGGCCCCCCATCACTTGGTACTGCGGGACGGGTCCGATGTAGTGGGTGCAGCACCCGGATTTCTAAAAGATCATTCCTACGGCGAGTACGTTTTCGACTGGGCTTGGGCCGATGCCTGGCAACGCAGCGGCCTGTCTTATTATCCTAAACTGATCTCAGCCGCGCCCTTCACCCCGGCGAGTGGCCCAAAAATTTGGTGTAACCCTAAGATTCCCGAGGCTGAAGCCAAATTCTGCCGTGCTGTTCAAGGTTTTTGTGTTGAACATGGCCTCTCTAGCTGGCACATCTTATTTTCTAGCTCAGAATTCCAACAGCCAAGCTCAACCTTTGACCTAAATGACCGCGCTACCTGTCAATTTCATTGGATCAACCGAAACTATCAAAGCTTTGATGATTTCCTTCAGCTATTTAGTAGCCGTAAACGTAAGAACTTACGTAAAGAGCGCAGTCATGTGGCAGCTCAAGGAATAACTTTAACCACCCGTGTAGGTTCAAATATCCTGCCTGAAGACTGGTCTTTCTTTCATTACTGCTACCAAACCACCTACGCCAAACGCAGTGGTCATGGTGGCTATTTATCTCGAGAATTTTTTACCGAGCTCTGCCCCAAGCTGGGCACTGCCCCGGTGATGGTGCTAGCGTTTCTTAATGAGCAGCCCGTGGCAGCGGCGTTATTTTTTCAATCATCTGACACCCTTTATGGTCGATACTGGGGCTGCCTTCGAGAGTATGACGGCTTACATTTTGAGGCCTGCTACTATCAGGGCATCGAATACTGCATTAAACACGGTATTCAACGCTTAGACCCCGGCGCCAGGGGGAACATAAGATACAGCGTGGCTTTGAACCCACATTAACGCGATCCCACCACTGGGTGGCAGAAGCCGGCTTTCAACCGGCGATCACCGATTTTTGTGCCCGTGATGTGGAACAGGTCAAAGCCTACAGAGAAGAGGCCGCCAAGCTGCTGCCTTTCAAGGAAGGTGCGCTAGCTGACCTTCACTCACACTAACCCGCTTAAGACTAAGACACCTCATCCCGTAAAAAGACCCAGTTGTTAGCCGTTGATTGTTCGGGGCTATAATAGTAACCCGCGCCGGAAAATGCCTTGAGCTTCTCGGGGTCGTTTAATTGCTGCTCTACGATATACCGGGCCATAACGCCTCGGGCCTTCTTCGCAAAAAAGCTAATAATTTTATAGTCACCGTTTTTCAAATCCTTAAAAACGGGGGTGATCACTTCAGCATCAAGCTGGCGTGGTTTAACTGCCTTGAAGTACTCGTTCGATGCCAAATTAACCAACACCGAGCTGCCACTTTTATCGATTGCTGTATCGAGTAGCTGGGTAATTTCTTCCCCCCAGAACTCATATAAATTACGGCCACCGCGATTGGCAAACTTAAGGCCCATTTCCAAGCGATAGGGTTGCATAAGATCTAATGGACGTAGCAAACCATACAAACCCGAAAGAATCCGCAGGTGCTTTTGAGCAAAAGTCAGCGCCTTGCTGTCTAGGGTGCTTGCGTCTAGGCCCGTGTATACATCTCCCTTAAAAGCCAGCACCGCTTGCTTGGCATTGTCGAGGTTAAAGTCTGGCTGCCAATTCATAAATCGCTCATGATTTAGTAACGCGATATTCTCGCTAACCCCCATGAGTTTTTGCAGTGCTTCTGGGGACAGGTCCCTAGCATCATCAACAAGCTCAGCGGCGCGTTCAATGAAGTAAGGTTGAGTCGACTTACGCGTGCGAGGGGGTGTCTCGAAGTCAAGCGTCTTGGCCGGGGAAAGGACTGTCAGCATGATGGGGGCCTCCCTGATGTCTGTGGTAGTAGAATGATAACCTGTGTACCGCCCTTAAAGACCCTATAAGGAATAAGAAGTGGTCGTTTTAATTTCATCAATTCGCATACTTGACGGCCTGTCACAAAGATTGTCCCATATTATTGGCTGGCTCCCCTTGCTGATGGCACTGTTAACCGTTCTCGTCGTAGTGCTGCGATACGGTTTTGGCGTAGGTGCCATAGCGGCACAGGAAAGCGTGATCTACCTTCACGGCGCGCTGTTTATGCTAGGTGCCTCGTGTACCCTACACATGGGAGGACACGTTCGAGTTGATGTGTTGTATCAACGTTTTACTCCGAGAACAAAAGCTTGGATCGATGCCTTGGGGCACGTCATGTTTACCCTGCCGCTGTGCGCGTTAGTGGGCTTTGCCAGCCAAGATTACGTGATCGAATCTTGGGTAGCGCGAGAAACGTCCCCAGAGCCCGGGGGCATACCCGCTGTTTTTCTATTAAAAACCCTGCTGCCCGCCATGGCTCTGCTGCTCGCGCTTCAAGCCTTATCAGAAATTATGAAATCGCTAAAAACCCTCGTTGCTGAGGTATCTCAAAGTGATTGAAATACCCGTACTCATGTTTTTAGCTGTTTGCCTTGTGCTTTTGGCCGGGTTTCCAGTGGCCCTGACGCTTGCCGGCGTAGGCCTGATGTTCGCGGCCATAGGCACGATTTCAGGGGCCTTTGATGCCAGCTACTTAGCCGCTATCCCCGCCAGAATTTTTGGAACTATTGGCAACGAGACACTCATCGCGGTTCCTTTGTTTATCTTAATGGGGAATATTCTTGAGCGTGCGAAGATCGCCGAAGATTTGCTGCACAACATGGCGCAACTGTTCGGGAGTCGACCCGGGGGGCTTGGTGTCGCCGTGGTGCTGGTGGGCGCACTGCTAGCCGCAAGCACAGGCATTGTCGGCGCAACCGTAGTGACAATGGGGTTGTTATCTCTGCCATCGATGCTGCGCGCCGGATATAGCCCAGCCCTTGCAACCGGAACAATTTGCGCTACCGGCACCCTGGGGCAAATCATACCGCCATCGATCGCTTTAGTTTTATTGGGTGATGTTATTGCCAGTGCTTATCAACGTGCGCAATTGGAGATGGGGGTTGTAAATACCGCCACGGTCTCTGTGGGCGATCTTTTCGTTGGAGCACTGATTCCGGGTCTGATCCTCGTTGGGCTTTACTTGGTTTGGATTTTACTGATTGCTCGATTCAAACCCGACCGCGCACCCGCTATTGCCTCAGAAGGGGCCTCGCTTTCAGAGTTGCTCAAAGCCCTGCTACCTCCATTCATACTCATTGCATTGGTTTTAGGCTCAATTCTATTGGGTGCGGCGACGCCTACTGAGGCTGCGGGAGTTGGTGCTGTCGGGGCGTTACTCTTGGCATTGCAGCGCAGGCAAATGAACTGGAAGAAATTGCACGAAATCGGGCTATCCACTATGCGAATCACCAGCATGGTGTTTCTAATTTTGATTGGGGCAGCTGTTTTTACACTGGTTTTTCGTGGCTTTGGTGGTGAAGAGCTGGTGCAGGGATTCTTCGAGCGCATGGATCTAGGCCCTCAAGGCGCCATGCTGCTAGTCATGGTGGTTATTTTTCTTCTGGGCTTCATACTCGATTTTATAGAAATTACTTTTGTCGTGGTGCCTATCGTTGGCCCAATTTTGCTGGCTATGGGCTTTGATCCTATTTGGTTTGGCATCATGTTGGCGGTCAACCTTCAAACTTCGTTTTTAACCCCCCCTTTCGGTTTTGCCCTTTTCTACCTGCGAGGCGTTGCTCCGGCGTCATTACCCACGGGGGCAATCTATAAAGGGGTTATACCTTTTGTCGCACTTCAAATTGGGCTATTGGCACTGCTTTGGAGCTTTCCAAACTTAATCACGTGGTTGCCCAATGTCTTGCGCTCGGGTTGAACGCCTGTAACTTTGGACGCTTCAAGCATTTGTGCTTGAATACGCAGCACCTCGCATTATCACCATAACAGCAGGCAAAAAAATGACTGACCTCGATATGAACCCCACCCCTCAAGGCGAGCTCAGCCTTCAGGCTGTGGCTATGCCTGCGGACACAAATCCCCACGGGGATATCTTTGGTGGCTGGCTAATGTCACAAATGGATTTAGCCGGCTATGTAACAGCCTGTGAAGTGGCGGGTGGCAGAGTGGCTACTGTGGCTGTGGAAGGCATGGTTTTTTTGACCCCCGTTCATGTTGGGGCTGTCGTCAGTTGTTACTCAGACATTTTGGAGGTAGGACGCAGTTCGGTACGGGTAATCGTAGAAGTCTGGATTAATTCCCGGCAAGACGGGGAGCCGATCAAAGTCACCGAAGGCACCTTTATTTACGTTGCCATTGGCGGGGATAAGCGCACTCGTGCCATTCAACGTCCGGGCTCTGCCTGAAAAACCCCTGACATCACTGGCGGTAACACCTTGTCCCGCGCGTTAAGATACGCACGCTCCGAAATTTCGTGGTAGGCCCTCACGTTTTTCGAGAAGATGTCATAAGAAACCGCGATCTTTTCTGCCATGGTATCGCTCGCCCTTAAGATCGCCATCGCTTCTAGGGATTTCTCATACAGCAGGCTCAATATATCTTCTGGCAGTGGCCGCAACTGGGTGCCTGCAGCCAACAATTGTTGCAGCGATTCATTATTACGCGCGGTAAATTCATCCAGCATATTTTGATTTGCCGCTCTAGCGGCGTATCGAACAATAGCCTGTAAATCGCTAGGCAGTTGATTAAAAGCCGCCGAATTGACTGTGAATTCGAGCATGGCCCCCGGCTCATGCCACCCCGGATAATAGTAGTATTCTGCCACCTCATTCAGCCCAAGAGTACGGTCGTTGTAGGGACCGACCCATTCAACCGCGTCGATCACACCCGTTTGCATTGAAGTGTAAACTTCACCGCCGGCAATACGCACCGCAGTGCCGCCAGCAGCGTCAAAAACCTCTCCTGCCAGACCAGGAATACGCATCTTTAATCCGGACAAGTCTTTGGCGCTGCGCAGTTCTCGATTGAACCAGCCCGCCATCTGAACGCCGGTACTCCCTCCCGCAAAAGGGATCACCCCGAAAGGTGCGTACAACTCCTCCCACAATTCCAGCCCGCCACCGTAATGCAGCCAACCGTTCATCTCTTGCGCGGTCATACCAAAAGGTACCGCGGTAAAGAATACAGCGGCCGGAATTTTACCTTTCCAGTAATAACTCGCACCGTGGCCAACTTCGGCCGCACCCTGAGATACGGCGTCAAAAACCTCAAATGCAGGCACAATTTCGCCGGCGCCAAAAACCCGAACTTCGAGGCGCCCACCGCTCATTTCATTGACATACTGGGCAAATTTTTCAGGAGCAGCACCCAGTCCGGGAAGATTTTTAGGCCAAGTAGTGACGAGCTTCCAACGATACTCAGGGACATCACTGCTGTTGCTTGCCGCGGGCAAAGGGCGGCTTTGATCACTGCTATCAACAGCCCATAACCCCAGCACCAAAACCAACGCGGACACCAAAAAAATGACAACCACAGGCAGAAATCGCCTTTCAAACATACACCGCTCCTTCGCCTATTGTTTACCTCGATGAGGTTCGCTTTAACTAATTTAGAGCGGCTGTAGATTGGCATACTGCAATACCAACCACTTCGACCCCTCGGCAAAACTGACCTCTACCCGGGCGTTAGAGCCACCACCCTCAAAGTTTGTCACAACACCCTCGCCAAATACCTGGTGCAGGACACGTTGGCCCAGGCTAACACCGCTCTCAATATGGGCCGCACTTGGAGTTGGGGACAACGAGGTCAAGGATGACAGGGGGCGTGATACGGCAGCACCCAATCGAACTTCATTCAAGAGCTCAGAAGGCAGTTCACGGACAAACCGTGAAGCGGTATTGTAGGATTCAGATCCATGTAGTCTGCGGCTCTCCGCATATGTAAGTACCAACTTCTCCATGGCGCGAGTAATCCCAACGTAGCAAAGCCGCCGCTCTTCCTCGAGTCGCCCTGGTTCGTCGAGTGACATACGATGGGGAAACAAGTTCTCTTCCATACCCGCCAGAAAAACCATAGGGAATTCGAGACCTTTGGCCGAGTGCAAAGTCATCAGTTGAACACTGTCTTCGTGGGGGTCTGCCTGGGCGTCACCCGCATCGAGTGCAGCGCTGTCTAAAAATTGCTGTAAGGAGGGTAAGTCTGTGTCCTCGGGGACAAAGGATTTTGCCGCTGAAACCAGTTCCTCCAAGTTTTCTACCCGGGCCTGACCACGCTCACCCTTCTCGGCGCGGTGATACTCCACCAAGCCCGAACGTGCCACCACGTGCTCAGTGAGCTCCTCTAGGGGTAACTCTAAAGTTGCGGAATCCAACTCATCAACCAAAACGGTAAAGCCCGCTAGCGCTTTCAGGGCTCGAGATGAAAACAGCTGCTCGTCTTGAGCAATCACGATGGCTTGCCATAGAGGTACTTGTCGAGTTCGCGCAAGTTCGCGCAACTGCTCTACCGTTTTGTTGCCAATGCCCCTAGGTGGCAAATTAAGCACTCGCTCTAGCGCCGTATCGTCGCTGCGCCTTATTAAAAGCCGCATGTAGGCTAGGGCATTTCGAATTTCCAAGCGCTCGTAAAAACGTTGACCTCCGTAAATTCGGTAAGGGATTTGCGCCCGTATCAACGCTTCCTCAAGTACGCGAGACTGCGCATTGGAGCGATATAAAATGGCGCTGGAGCGTCGCGTATTGCCCTCTGCCACCCACTCTTCAATCCGCTCAACAATAAACCGAGCCTCGTCCTGCTCATTGAAGCCAGCGTATAAACTGATCGGCTCTCCCGCGTCTCCCGCCGTCCATAGCTCCTTACCCAAACGTCCAAAATTATGGCTAATTAGCCCGTTAGCGGCCTTAAGAATTGTTTGGGTTGAACGATAATTTTGCTCAAGGCGAATCGTTTGTGCGGGGCTAAAGTCTTCACCAAAACGATGAATGTTCTCAATTTTTGCGCCGCGCCATCCGTAAATCGACTGATCGTCGTCCCCAACAGCGACAACCGGAATACTTTGACCGGCTAACACTCTTAGCCAAGCGTATTGGATCGTATTGGTATCCTGAAATTCATCCACCAAAATCGTACGGAATCGACGCTGATAATGCTGCAAAGTGTCAGGGGACTTGAGCCAAAGTTCGTGGGCACGTAGCAGCAGCTCAGCAAAATCAACTAATCCACCGCGCTGACAAGTCTCTTCATAGGCGCTGTAAACCCGCAGCATGGTTTTGGCATACAAATCACCGTAGGGGGGATCGATATGGCCAGCACGCAGGCCCTCGTCTTTTTGCGCATTGATATACCACTGCGCCTGCCTGGGTGGCCATTGGGTTTCGTCTAAATTGAGATCTCGACACACCCGCTTTACCAGGCGCAGCTGGTCATCACTGTCTAATATCTGAAAGTTTTGCGGCAGCTGGGCTTCTTGCCAATGCTGTTTGAGCAACCTATGAGCCAAACCGTGAAAAGTACCAACCCACATTCCCTGTGTTGGCACATTTAACATCGTTTCAATCCGGCTACGCATTTCTCGGGCAGCTTTATTCGTAAAGGTTACCGATAACAACGCGTGGGGCGAAACACCCTCAGCCCGAATAAGCCAAGCCATTCGGTGCACTAAAACACGGGTTTTACCAGAGCCGGCACCGGCCAACACAAGCAAGTTGCCAGACTCTGCAGCCACAGCTTCACGTTGCGCCGTGTTGAGGTCAGTGAGAATATCGGAAACGTCCATACTACGATTCTACCGGAAAACAGACAGGTTACCGGGTTTTACACTGGCAACTTCCAAAGGTTTGGGGCAACTTTAGGCTTGTTTTCAGTGCAGAACTCCGGACAATTATAGAAATAATACGGCAAGCACGACCCCACATTGAGAAAAACCGGTTCAGCGAAGCTTAACGGGAAAAAATAGAGGCAAATAAAACAATGGATGACCACGACGAACAGGATAAACGTCGGTTTATGACGCCTCCCAAGGAGTGGGGGGGGGATGATGAGGACGGGGCTGACTGGTTAATGGCCTCAGAAGACAATTCCGCCTCCCCTCAGCCTTCAGCACGACCTCCTATTGACGACGTTGGCTGGCTCACTTCTGAGTCGGAAGGCCCAGAATTAGAGGAACACGCCGCAACCGGCGATAGCTCTGGTGACGATTGGTTCACAGACGGCGAAATTACTGCATCCCCAGAGGCGACGGCCCCCCTTCAAGCAGAAGGCACAACCTCAACATCCACCACAGATACTCAATCGTCAAAAGCGCCCGAAGCCGACACTTCCGCAGCATCAGACACATTTGACGCAAGCACGAGCGCAGAATTCTCTTCTATGGACCTGCTAACAGACCACCATATCGTGGGGACCAGCACGACGGGAAAACTGCCACTTTGGCCTACGATCGCAGGCATAGCCGCGGTTGTTTTGTTACTTGTTGGAGGCTGGGGCGCCATTTCAGAACGCTCCTCTTTGCAGAACCGCATTGTTGAGCTGGAAGAGCAGCAGAGCACGCCACAATCACAGGGGAATTTGGATGCGGGTGACGAAGCCGTCCTTGAGGCAAAAAACCAAGCTTTAACGCTGCAGCTCACGACACTAAAAGGAGATTACTCTGCCGCTAACGACACCATACAAACCCTTCAGGTTGAATTAGACAATGCCGAAAAACTCGCTACCCAAGCGGCACGCCTTGCAGAAACGCGCAAACCTGAGTCGATAGCCCAACAGCAGGTGGCCACCAAAGCCGAGACAAAACCAGCCACAAATGGCCTTACCTCCGATACATCGGCAACTCTTGCAGCAACAACGCCCCAGACCTCAGGTAACCAGAGTGAAGGCCTTTGGTTTGCCAATGTAGCCGCGTACTCTCGTCGCGCAACTGCTGAGAAATGGGCTCAAAAGCTCCAAAATGAAGGCTACAACGCGGTCACACAAAGCGTCGATATCGACGGTCGCACTTTATACCGCGTTCGCGCCGTTGGCTTTAGTACAAAAAATGACGCGAAGGCCACCGCGGCTGAGCTGGAATCCACCTACAACCTCGGGGCCTTATGGATTGGAAAAACTTCCACCCCTCCAGCTCCTAGCGCCAGATCACAACCTCAAACCAAACCCGCATTAGACAAAGCCATGCCGCCGGCAGCCACACCCAAAGGTGCTGACGCTGCGACTGCAGACGCATCTGGGCAGGACATGGGCGGTTGGTTCATCTACGTAGACACCTATGCCCAAGGCATCGATGCCGATAACAAAGCACAACAGATTGAAGAGGCCGGCTATGCCGCCAAAGTGGCCGTTGAGTATCGCTCTGGTGAGCTGCTTTATCGCGTGCAGATTGTGGGCATCAACTCACGAGAGCGCGGCGAAGAAATCATTCAAGCCCTAGCTGCTGGTGGCGATATGCCTAACCTGCAATTACGACAATATTGACTGTAGTTAAACCCCACACCTCCAATAACGGAAATGAAACGATGAAAATGATAAAAACCTCTATCGCTCTTTTACTCGTGCTCAGTGGAGGGCAAGCGCTGGCCTCTGATTGTGACATGCCAACACTACCCACCATCCCAGATGGCGCCTCGGCTACCATGGAACAAATGATTGAAGGGCAACAAGGCGTGAAGGCTTTTCAAGCCGCAGCGACCGAGTTTCGAGCTTGCCAAGACGACGCCATGGCAAGACTCAAAGCTTCGGTTGAGGAGGGCAACCCTGATGCAGCACCAAAATATGAGGCTGCAACTGAGGGTTACAACGAGTCAGTAGCCCTCGAGGAGCAGCTTGCGGAGCAGTTTAATCAAGCTATCCGGGCTTATAAGGCTGCCAACCCAAGTTAAAGCGCCGATTTGACCCGTCGGGGTGCCCACGTATTTGCTTCAAGAACTGAAGGCGCCCCTAGTTTTTGTTTAAACCATCAGCACCACCTAGGCTTGGTGCTGATATTAGACTTCTTCCGACCACCCCCCAAAAAATTAATCCTGATAGCGTGGCATCGCTTTAATTCGGGGACACCCCGTGCATCTGTGGATTAACGGGATTATGACGGAGGTTAATGCTCTTCGATTACCCCTTTGCTTTTAAGGTAGCTGTAAGTTTTGTTATTTTGCTGAGACAAATAATTCCAAATACAAAGCCTATTGTCCCCAACGAAAATCCCAACAGCCCAAATACTTCCACCATCAACTCCTTTTTTTACTCGACCGTTCCTTTCAAAATTTCGTATCCGCCCGCTTTATCTTCACCCTTCCAGTTAAGCGCCTCGCCACGCTTCTCTCTTTGGTCGCTGAACGCTCGATAATTACTTATAAATCGCGTGGCTTACCTTTTCGTTTTCAGCGAAGGTTATCTCACAGCGAACTAAATTTAGGTGAAGCGCACTGCTGTATGTAAGGCGCTTGCCCTGTTCAGATTTTTCAATCTTGTAATCCGACAAATTAGCGGTATCGAGTTGTCTTACGACACTAGAATACGAAACCCCCGATTTGAAGTTTCCGCACAGGTAATAAATTTCATTCCTTGCCGATAACGCAAAGAATGCGTAAGTCCCAACCACAAGCAAAAATAAACCGGCCAACAGCAATACCGTTTTTGTCACCACGCCCCTCTCTTCGCCCGCCGAACGCTCGACGTAAATACGCCTAGCGGAAGTAGGTTATGAAGCGCTTTTACGCGCTCGTCCCAGTGCCAAAGCGTTACCTTTCGACTTTTGAATTTATTCAACCGTCACTGAGTGTTATAGAACAGTGCATTATTCTTCTTTGTAATTCTCTTCGAGAATTCTTTTTTCTTTCAAGGTCTTTGTTAATTTTTCTATTCGAACGAATGCTATTAGTCCAAATACAAAACCCAGTATTCCCATTGCTTCCATAATTTCCACTTTTTAAAGCACTGTTCGAAATCACTCGACAGTAACGGACTAAATTTAAACGACAATTTACTCAACATTTTCAAAGAAAAATAATACAACTCCATTTGGATCATTTATAGAAAAACTTTTATGACCCCAATTTTGAATAGTAAGATCTTGTTTAAAATTTATGTCCTTTTTTTATATTTAGAAAAAATAGTTTCAATATTTGAGGTTTCTATAACCATAAAACTTCCCTTTGGACTTCTGTGGTCTAATCCCAAATTAAACTCCTGTTCATTATCTGGTTGCTTTAATATTTCAATTAACCCCAACCCATGACCAAATACAGACCCTTTATCATTTGGTCCTCTGTCCCAAGAAAATTTTAAATTGAATTCGAGAATATTTTTATAAAAATCAAATGTCTCTTGGTATTTTGATGAAAAATATGCAAATCTAAATTCACCTTTATCCATATTGTAAAAAATTCTCTATCATTATTACCCCTTAAATTTTTATTTATTTTTGTCGTTCTGTTTTGTAAATCTTTATGTAATTTACGACCAACCGGAAAATCTCTCTTTATTCAACAGTGACTGACTTCGCGAGATTTCGCGGCTTGTCGACATCAGTACCCTTAACAATTGCGACATGGTAAGCCAGTAATTGCAGCACCACGGAGTAAGCAATAGGTGCCGACCATTCGGCGCAGTGCGGGACTTGCAAAACATGTAGCCCGGGCCCTGCCTCAAAACCTGAAGCTTCATCGGCGAACACAAACAGCTCACCGCCACGGGCTCGAACCTCCTCCAAATTTGAGCGCAGCTTTTCCAATAAATCGTTATTGGGAGCTACTGCCACTACGGGCATATCGGCGTCGACTAATGCCAAGGGACCATGCTTTAACTCACCTGCTGCATAAGCCTCGGCGTGAATATAAGAGATCTCTTTGAGCTTAAGTGCGCCTTCCATAGCCACAGGGTTATTAATACCTCGGCCAAGGAATAGCGCGTGATGTTTAGCCGCAAAATGCGTGGCCATGGCTTTGATGGATTGTTCCTTACCAAGAACATCCTTAACGACAGAGGGAAGTGAACCTAATGCTGAATCTAATTCTTCACGTCTAAAATCCGCTCGGCCATTGATTTCAGCAAGCTTTCCCGACAACAACATGAGGGCAGCCAGCTGCGTCGTAAAGGCTTTCGTTGATGCGACGCCAATTTCTGCACCAGCACGAGTCAAAATCGTGAGTTCACTGGCACGGACAATCGCAGAGTGGTCGACGTTGCACAGCGCTAAGCGCGCAACCACATTATCGTTGGTGGCATGTTTTAGTGCGGCCAGCGTATCGGCGGTTTCACCACTTTGAGAAATACAAACCACCAAAGTGCCCGGCAGCGTGACCGATTGCCGGTACCGGTATTCAGAGGCCACCTCCACCTGACAGGTGAGGCCTGCGATGCCTTCAATCCAGTGTCGGGCTACCAAACCGGCGTGATAGCTAGTGCCGCAGGCGATGATCTGCACCGCCTGAACCTGAGATAACAGCTCTTGGGTGTTTATGCCAAAACAATCGTGACTGCGCCAGTCTATCGCTACAGTGTCTTGCAGTCGTGCAGGCTGTTCATGAATCTCTTTGAGCATGTAGTAGTCATAGTCACCCAAACTACTGGAGTCATCACTCGCCTCAATCGTCGTAACTTCGCGGTCAACGATGTGGCCATCTTGACTGTAAATTGTGTAGCTACCAGCCGTGAGTTCGGCAATATCGCCTTCTTCAAGATAAACATAACGATCGGTGACCGGCCGTAAAGCCAAAGTGTCTGAGCCCGCATAAGTTTCACCCATGCCAACACCTAACACCAGAGGGCTCCCCGCACGGGCAACCACACAACGCCCAGGAGACTGCGCATCTATAACCGCCAATGCATAGGCGCCCTCTAAGCGTGGCAGTACTTGCTGAACGGCTTTTAGCAGAGAGGGCTGGCTATCAATTTCTGCATTGATAAGGTGAACAATCACCTCAGAATCGGTATCTGAGGAAAAGTGTATCCCGCTGTTTGCAAGTGACTCGCGCAGTACCTGATGATTTTCAATAATACCGTTGTGGACTAAACCAATGCGATCTCCACTGATATGAGGATGGGCATTTACTTGGTTTGGTACCCCATGAGTGGCCCAACGGGTATGGGCAATACCGGTGGCCCCCGAAACGGGAGCAGCCGCCAAGGCCTGCTCCAGCACCGCAACTTTGCCAGGGTGTTTACAGGGCTGTAAGTCGCCATTGTCGTTAACCACGGCAATCCCGGCGGAGTCATAACCTCGATATTCTAAGCGTCGTAGACCCTCCAGGAGAATCTCTGGCACATCCCGCTGACCGACCGCGGCCACTATCCCACACATACCCTAATCCTTTTTCTTGGCGGGGCGCTGCCAGCCGGCAATGTTTCGCTGACGGGCACGACCGACCGCGAGTTCTTGCCCTGCTACGTCATCAGTCACCACGGACCCGGCCGCCACAAAAGCGCCATCTGACAACGTTACGGGTGCAACAAGGGTGCTGTTGGAACCGACAAACACACCATCACCCAAAGAGGTTTTATGCTTGTCGATGCCATCGTAATTGCAGGTAATGGTACCGGCGCCGATATTGGTATTGGACCCTACCGTCGTATCACCGATGTACGCTAAATGATTTGCCTTACTACCCGCGCCAAAGGTCGTATTTTTGGTCTCTACAAAGTTCCCCACCCGTGCCGCGTTGGCAAGAACGCTTCCTGGTCGCAAGCGTGCATAGGGCCCTATGCGACATTGCTCCCCAATAACTGCTCCCTCTAGGTGGCAAAAGGGTTGTATATCAGTTCCTGAACTGACTGTAACGTCCTTCAGAACGCAGTGAGCACCAACCCGAACACCATCGCCCAAACGAACCTGGCCTTCAAAAACCACGTTAATATCAATAGCCACATCGACGCCGCATTCAAGATCACCTCTGATATCTATGCGTTGACGATCAGCTATTGCGACACCGGCGTCCATGAGGGCGTCGGCTCTTCTGCATTGCAATGAGCGCTCCAACTCTTGCAGCTGGGCGCGATTATTCACACCGTACATCTCAAGGGCATCATCGGTCACGACTACCTCAACGGCGATGCCTTGCTGCCTAGCAAGACCCAAAACATCAGGCAGATAATATTCTCCCTGCGCATTGTCGTTGCTTACAGAACTCAACAATGACGCGAGCTGGTCTGCTGGCGCGGCTAAAACACCTGTATTTACCTCGCTGATAAGGGCTTCTGACTCGCTGGCATCCGCCTGTTCGACCACCGCCATGAAACCACCTGTTTCATCGCGCAGCACTCGTCCATAACCGCTAGGGTCCGGCAGCCGGGCAGCCAACATAATTGGCTTTTGCCGAGCACCGCTAATTACTGCTTGAAGTGTGGAAGCTGCAATTAATGGCACATCGCCAAATAACACCAGCACTACACTATCTGGCTGACAGGCAGGTAGCGCGCAGCCCACGGCATGACCCGTACCCAATTGCTCTTTTTGAGAATGAAATTTGAGTCGTTGCCCGGAGATCGCCTCCTGAACAACCTCGGCACCATATCCCACAACGACGTGAATCTGACTAGGGTTTAGAGCCTGAGCAGTGTCGATGACATGTTGCAGCAAAGGCTGGCCAGCTAAAGTATGTAATACCTTGGGCAGTGATGACCGCATGCGGGTCCCTCGGCCTGCTGCCAAAATAATAACTTCAAGGTTTTTTTCCATAAGCCTAAGACGGGTTCACTTAATGACCCGCGATTTTAACAGGCACCATCGACTTTGAAGACCAAAAAAAACCGCCTTAAAAGCGGTTTTCTTACTTGACCTCTCAACCTCTACCGGCGCGGCCCTTCATTTTTCTGAGCGTTGCCAGTTGCGCGGAAGCTTCGGCAAGCTGAGCAGAGGCCCTGCCGTAGTCTAATTCACCGCTTTGATTAGCCAGTGCTTCTTCAGCCGCTTTTCGGGACTCTTCAGCGGCTGCCTCATCTACATCAGCAGCTCTGAGTGCCGTGTCAGCCAAAATCGTAACAACATCGCGCTGCACTTCTAAAAAACCACCCGAAGCGTAAAATACTTGCTCCGAACCGCCCTGCTCGACCAGACGTACTGGCCCCGGCACCAAGGCAGTCAGCAAGGGAGCGTGTCCGTAGCAAATTCCCAGCTCACCTTCTGAGCCTGTAGCGACCAGCAACTCCACCAACCCCGAGTAAATCTGGGCCTCGGCAGACACGATGTCACAATGAATGGTCATAGCCATAACGTACTACCCCGCGGGACTAAAGCTTCTCAGCTTTTTCCACGGCCTGCTCGATAGAGCCCACCATGTAGAAAGCCTGTTCCGGAAGGTGATCGTATTCACCTGCCAAAATCCCTTTGAAACCTGAAATAGTGTCTTTTAGTGATACATACACACCCGGCGACCCGGTGAAGATTTCTGCCACGTTGAAAGGCTGTGACAAAAAGCGCTCCATTTTACGAGCTCTCGCTACCGTCAGCTTATCTTCCTCGGACAACTCATCCATACCCAAAATAGCAATAATATCCTTGAGCTCTTTATAGCGCTGCAATACTGACTGCACGCCCCGAGCCACGTCATAGTGCTCGGTACCGATCACTAACGGGTCTAATTGACGCGACGTTGAGTCCAACGGGTCGACCGCAGGATAAATACCCTTGGCAGCAATATCTCGGCTCAGTACCACGGTGGAATCCAAGTGCGCAAAGGTTGTCGCTGGCGACGGATCGGTGAGGTCGTCCGCAGGAACGTAGACCGCTTGAATCGAAGTAATTGAACCTGTTTTAGTTGATGTGATGCGCTCTTGAAGCACACCCATTTCCTCAGCGAGGGTTGGCTGATAGCCCACAGCTGACGGCATACGGCCCAACAGTGCCGACACTTCTGTTCCCGCCAAGGTGTAACGGTAGATATTATCAACGAACAACAGAACGTCGCGGCCCTCATCACGAAATTTTTCCGCCATAGTGAGACCGGTTAGAGCAACACGAAGTCGGTTGCCTGGGGGCTCGTTCATTTGTCCGTAAACCATGGCCACTTTCGACTGGTCCATGTTTTCTATATTTACGACGCCAGACTCCTGCATCTCGTAGTAGAAGTCATTACCCTCCCGGGTTCTCTCGCCTACGCCAGCAAAAACAGATAAGCCTGAGTGCTCGGTTGCGATGTTGTTAATGAGCTCCATCATGTTGACGGTCTTTCCGACACCAGCACCACCAAACAGACCCACCTTACCGCCCTTTGCAAATGGACAAACGAGGTCAATAACTTTAATACCGGTTTCCAATACTTCCTCTGAAGCGGCAAGCTCGTCATAAGCAGGGGCTGCCCGGTGAATAGCGCTGCGCTGTTGCTCGCCAATGGGTCCCTTCTCGTCAATAGGGTTACCCAGAACATCCATAATGCGGCCCAAAGTTTCTGTGCCGACAGGAACAGAAATAGGCGCACCGGTATTTTCTACTGCCAAACCGCGGCTAATACCTTCGGATGAGCCCATAGCAATGGCTCGCACAATGCCATCACCGAGCTGCTGCTGTACCTCTAGGGTCAGACCTTTTTCACTGACGGACAGTGCATCGTAGACCTGGGGTACGTTGTCGCGGGGAAACTCAACATCAATAACCGCGCCAATCACCTGTACGACTTTTCCACTACTCATCTTGGAGTCCTCTGTTTCTTTCGCTCTGTGGCCGCAAAAGCGCCACCTATTAATTCACTGTTAATTGCTTGGGCGCTTAACCAATCGCCGCGGCACCGCTGACGATCTCCGCCAATTCCTGAGTAATCGCCGCTTGACGTGCTTTGTTGTAGACCAACTGAAGCTCATCAATCAGATCGCCGGCGTTATCACTGGCGCTCTTCATGGCAACCATTCGAGCAGCTTGCTCACACGCACCATTTTCAACGACAGCTTGGTACACCAAGGACTCCACATACCGAACAAGTAACGCATCGAGTAGTTCACGAGCGTCAGGCTCGTATACATAGTCCCAGTGGTGTGACAGGTTGGCGTCCTCAGAGGGTTCTAGAGGTAGCAATTGCTCCACCTGCGGCGTTTGAGTCATGGTATTCACAAACTCGTTGCTCACCAGATACAACGTGTCGATGCGACCCTCAACGTAAGCATCGAGCATCTGCTTAACGCCTCCGATTAACTGGTCCACCGAGGGCTCCTCACCCACATCCCGAACGCTGGCTACGACATTGCCACCCACGCTCTTAAAGAAGGCCAAAGACTTCGCCCCGATCAAACAAAGATCAACGCCAATACCAGCCTCGTTTTGAGGGCGCATTTGAGCAATTGCCGCCTTGAACAGGTTGATGTTCAAGCCACCACAGAGACCGCGGTCTGTGGATACGATGATGTACCCTACGCGTTTCAGTTCTCGCTGCTCCATGTACGCGTGCCGATATTCAGGTACCGCGTTGGCAATATGCCCAACCACGTCACGTATGCGCCGGGCGTAGGGTTTACCAAGTTCCATGCGGTCCTGAGCGCGCCGCATCTTACTGGCCGCCACCATCTCCATAGCACTGGTGATCTTCTGAGTACTTTGAATACTCGAGATCTTAGTGCGAATTTCCTTACCAGCAGCCATATTCGGTTACCAAGCCTGCGTTGACTTAAATGTGTCAATAGCTGCTTTGAAGGCCGCTTCACGGTCGTCATTCCACCCGCCGTCTGCAGCAATTTCAGCCATCAACGCACCATGCTCAGCATGCATGTAAGCCAATAGTGCGGTTTCGAGGTCGCCGATCTTATTGACCGGAACGTCACTCAGCAGATTCTCGTTGGCGGCGTATAAAAGAACCCCCATCTCAGCAATTGAAAGTGGCGCATATTGCTTTTGCTTCATCAACTCAGTTACGCGCTCGCCGTGATCAAGCTGAGCTTTAGTCGCGTCGTCTAGGTCTGATGCGAATTGAGAAAACGCCGCGAGTTCACGATACTGAGCAAGTGCGGTTCGAATACCACCCGACAGCTTCTTCACAATTTTTGATTGGGCTGCACCACCAACTCGAGATACCGAAATACCCGCGTTCATTGCCGGACGTACACCGGCGTTAAACATATCGGCCTCCAGAAAGATCTGACCGTCAGTGATAGAGATCACGTTAGTTGGGACGAACGCCGAGACGTCTCCCGCTTGAGTCTCAATAACAGGCAAAGCGGTTAGCGACCCAGTCTTACCCTTGACCGCCCCGTTAGTGAACTTTTCTACATAATCCGCATTTACCCTGGCAGCACGCTCAAGTAGACGCGAGTGCAAATAGAAGACGTCACCTGGATAAGCCTCTCGACCCGGCGGGCGACGCAAAAGTAGGGAGATTTGACGGTAAGCAACGGCCTGCTTCGATAAGTCATCATAAATAATGAGGGCATCTTCGCCGCGGTCCCTGTAGTACTCACCCATCGTACAGCCCGCAAACGGCGCCAAAAACTGCATCGCAGCTGGATCGGAGGCGTTAGCCGCAACAATAATGGTGTGGTCCATTGCGCCGTGCTCTTCTAACTTTCGAACAACCGCGGCTACCGAGGAAGCTTTTTGTCCCACCGCAACATAAACGCACTTAATTCCGGTTCCTTTTTGGTTGATGATGGCGTCTACCGCAATGGCAGTTTTACCCACCTGTCGATCACCAATAATCAACTCACGTTGACCTCGGCCAATTGGCACCATGGCGTCGATAGCTTTCAAACCGATTTGTACTGGCTGGTCAACTGATTGACGTGCAATTACACCGGGTGCAATCTTTTCGATGGCGTCAGTTTCATCTGTCTCGATGCTCCCGCGACCGTCAATAGGATTACCAAGAGCGTCTACAACGCGTCCCTGTAGAGCAGGGCCCACAGGGACCTCTAAAATTCGACCCGTACAACGACAAGTTTGCCCTTCTGCGAGCTGCTTGTAGTCACCCAGAATAACCGCACCCACGGAGTCGCGCTCCAAGTTGAGTGCTAAGCCAAAAATACCGCCTTGGAACTCGATCATCTCTCCGTACTGCACCTCATTGAGGCCGTGAATACGGATAATGCCATCGGTTACCGAGACAATCGTACCTTCGTTGGTTGCTTGCGATGTGACATCGAGCTGATCAATCCGTTGCCGAATGATATCGCTGATTTCCGAAGGGTTAAGTTGTTGCATGACCTATTCCTCTGTCAGGGTGTCAACGTGCCGGCGAGTTTATTTAGACGGCCGCGAACCGAGCCATCGATAACTACATCACCGGCCCGAATGACAGCTCCGCCCAACAAGGCCGAGTCTGTCTCTGAAGTAATAGAAACCGTGCGCTCAAAATGTCGCGACATGGCCTCTGAAATCTCGTTGAGTGCATCATCATCCACCGCAAAAGCAGAGGTAACCAACACATCAACTGACGCTTCTTGCGCCGCTTTTAACTCGGTAAATAACGCAGCCGTTTCTTCAATCAAATCAAGACGACCGTTAGCCGCCATAATTCCCAAGAAACCACTGGCCTCTTTGCTTAACGCATCACCCAACACAGCGGCAAGAACGTCTACACGTTGCTGTGATGTTTTTCCAGGGTCACCTAGTACCGCGCGCACTTCTGGCTCCAGGCTAACAGCAGCGGCAACGCTCAAAGCTTCTAGCCATGCATCAAGCGTTCCAGCTTGGCGACTGAACTCGAACGCCGCTCGTGCGTAAGGTCTCGCCAGTGTTCTGGGTTCAATCATAACTAGTGATCCGCCGTCAGGCTTTTCAAGAGCTCAGCATGCTTGGCAGCATCAATTTCGCTACCCAGCACTTTTTCAGCACCCGCAAGGGCCAAGCTGCTAACTTGACTCATCAACTGCTCTTGCGCTCGAGCACGCTCCTGCTCCACCTCAGCTGCAGCTGCAGCTTTCACGCGATCGGCCTCTGCTACGGCAGCTACCTTTGCTTCATCAATTAAAGCCGCGGCTCGTTTGTTAGCAGCGTCAATAATTACCGCCGCCTCGCGCTTAGCGTTAGCCATTTCTTCTGTGACTCGCTTGTGCGCCAGCTCGAGGTCGTGGCTGGCTCGATCTGCAGCAGCTAAACCATCGGCAATCTTCTGTTGACGCTCTGCCATGGCGGACACGATAGGTGGCCAGACAAAACGCATACAGAACGCCACGAAAGCCACGAAGGCAATCAGTTGGCCGAAAAGCGTTAAGTTAATGTTCACGATGTGCTCCTGTTGTCACCGAGGGATCCGGCACCTTCAGTGCCGGCAAACGCGTGGGACGACTAATTAAGCCGCAACAACAAAGATTAGGTACATCGCTATTCCCACACCGATAATGGGGATCGCGTCGACCAGGCCCGCACCTAAGAAAAAGGTACCCTGTAGCTTAGGTGCCAGTTCTGGCTGTCGTGCTGAACCCTCAATGAGCTTGCCGCCCAAAATACCTACGCCGATAGCAGCGCCCATTCCGCCCAAACCCATCATAATGGCAGCGGCAACATATATCATTTCCATGATTCTCTCCTGTTAGGTGTAGCTTTACTTGGTTAAAAAATTTCTTTAATGATCTTCGTGAGCCATGCTCAAATAAACAATGGTCAACACCATAAAAATGAAGGCCTGCAAAGTAATCACAAGGATGTGAAATATCGCCCAACCAACTTGCAGCAGCGCAGCCGGCAGAACCCACATCACGCCGGCACCGAATAATGCAGCGATTAATATAAAGATCATCTCCCCTGCATACATATTGCCAAATAACCGAAGCCCCAAGGAAAAAGGCTTAGCCAGCAGCCCGACAACTTCCATGAAAAGGTTGACGGGAATAAATAGCGGGTGATTAAAGGGGTTCAAGCTCAGCTCTTTAACAAAGCCAAATCCTTTGACCTTGATCGAGTAGAACAGCATAAGTATGAATACGCCGACTGCCATGCCCATAGTGATGTTGGGATCGGTCGATGGCACAATTTTTTGATACTCAATGCCAGCAAGCTTGAGGCCTTCAGGCACCAGATCAACTGGAAGAAGATCCATCAAGTTCATCAGGAAAACCCAGACAAAAATCGTGAGCGCCAGAGGAGCGATCAGGGGGTTACGGCCGTGAAAAGTATCTTTAACCGTGTTGTCGACAAACTCGACAACCATTTCTACGAAGTTAATGAGTCCTGAAGGCGTGTCTGCTGATGCTTTTTTTGCGACGGACCTAAACAGCCAACAGAAAAGAATGCCTAGGCCGACGGACCAAATCATTGAGTCAACGTGTACAGCGTTGAAACCCATAGCGGTAATTTCTTGCCCGCCATGTGCCATCGTCCACAACCCCATATCAGAAACCACCGTACCATCGTCCCGCACATAACCCGCCGGCAACTTGCCATACGTTAGGTTTGTTAGGTGGTGGACGATGTACTCAGATACCGTCTGTTCGTGTCCGTTAGCTGCCATGTTTGACCGTTTCGTGTCCTTTAGTGTCGACTTTCGCCGCTATTGAGACGTTGCGCCATCCCAGTAGCAATGGGTAAAGCCATTAATACCGTCGCCGCTCCTATAAAAACAGCGAAGGCATGAATACTTGGTTTCAGCACGAATAAAAGTGCAAAACCTAAACCGCACAGTGAAAATTTCACCAATGCCACTGCAGTGGCGTATTGAGCCCCTTGTGTTGATGCCACTCTATGTGCCAACCAACCACTGGGGATCAGGATTATCGCTCCACCCATAAAAGCAGCCTGCGCTGCCTCAAAGCCTTCGGTCAACCCAAAGCCCACTGTGCAAACTGCTAAGCAAAGTGTGCTGTACAACAGGGCCGATTTCAGTTGTTGGCGAACCGGCGCCATAGGATCTTGAGGCCTATATTTGTTCAAGACACACCTTGCCCTCAGGCGACGCGGGCGCAAGTCTAGTCTAAAGGCCTATAGCCTTCAACTTGTTGTTACTTAATGAATCCTTCCGAGGATGCCATCGAGCTGATCAAAGGACGAATAACTTATGACCAATTTACCCTGCTGCCCTTTACCTTGGGTAATCGTCACTGAAGAACCGAGCCGGCCTGATAGCTCTTGCTCCAACCGAAGTACGTCCGGGTTCGTTGCTGAGCTCAGCTCCGCGGGTTTTGCCGCGGGCGCTTGTACAGACTTCACCAGGCTTTCGGTTTGTCGAACAGACAGCCCACCCTTAGCCACTTTTTTCGCAGCCTTAATTTGATCCGCACCCTCTAAGGCCAATAAAACCTTGCCGTGACCCGTATTGAGATCGCCCGCCTCAAGCATGGTTCGGACAACGGGCTCTAGTACCAGCAACCTTAATAAATTTGCTATCACCGACCTTGATTTACCCACGCGCTCTGCCACCTGTTGCTGGCTTAATGCAAACTCGGTCTGCAGTCGACGCAAGGCTTGAGCCTCTTCAATGGCGTTTAAATTTTCGCGCTGAATATTTTCGATAAGCGCCATAGCAATCGTGGCCTCATCGCTCACATCTCTGATAAGGGCTGGAATCTTGTCTATGCCTGCTAGTTGACTCGCGCGCCATCGCCGTTCACCAGCAATAATCTCCCACTGAGTGTCAGATATCGCTCGAGCAACAATGGGCTGGAGCACACCTTGAGATCGAATACTTTCAGCTAACTCCTCCAAAGCGTCGCTATCAAAATCCTGTCTTGGTTGATACTTGCCGGGTCGAAGCTTCTCTAGGGGTAAAAACTGTAAACCTGAATTGCCAATATCTAATGAGCCATCCGGCGTGCCAACCAAATGATTCTTTGAACCTTGTACGGCGGCCGATGGCTTAACCGCGCCCAGTAAGACATCGAGATCTTTACCTAATTTCCCGCGTTTTGTTTTTTTGTTCAAAGGTTGCTCCACACGCTATTTTTTGACAATACCAACACTGGGGGTTACGCAGCTGTCGGTTTTTGTCGTTTCACAAACTCTCCGGCAAGTGCAGCATAAGCGCGAGCACCAGAGGAATAACGATCGTAATGTAGCGCTGGCAACCCATGGCTTGGAGCCTCTGCTAGCCGGACGTTTCGTGGAATGACCGTACGATAAACCAAATCACCAAAGTGTTTGTGTAATTGAGAGGACACTTCACCTGTTAACGAGTTTCTAGGATCATACATTGTTCGTAAAATCCCCTCGATCTCTAGGTCTGGATTAACCGTATCTGCGATTCGACGAATCGTGTTGAGAAGTGCAGATAGACCCTCAAGAGCAAAATATTCACACTGCATGGTAATAATGACCGATTGGGCGGCGACAAAGGCATTGACCGTCAACATGCTTAACGATGGCGGGCAATCAATAAGCACTAAATCGAACCCTTCTGCATTGAGCAACGCCTCAGTGAGACGCCGCTCTCTATTTTGGACATTTAAAAGCTCCACTTCCGCGGCCGTTAAATTTCTATTAGCGGGCACCAACCAAAAGCCATTGGCTGCAGCGGGCACCACTACCTCGCTTATCGGGCGTTGATCTACCAATAGATCGTAGGCAGTTGCTTCTGCTTCGTGTTTATCAACCCCCGACGACATCGTGGCGTTGCCCTGTGGATCAAGGTCAATGAGCAGTACTCGCCTACCCATGGCCGCTAAACTAGCCGCTAGATTTACGCTGGTAGTGGTCTTGCCGACACCGCCTTTTTGGTTGGCTACCGCTACGACTTTCATATGTGCACCTTATGATCCAAACCACTTACCCGCGAACAGCGAGCTCAACAACATACCTTGTCTCTTCGAGGCCGGGAACTTTGATTTCTTTTAGAGCAATGAGCTCCGCTACGTCAGCAATCTCCTCAAGCTCTGTATGTACAGATGCCGACTTCATTGCAAAGATACGCCCTTGTTTTGATAACAGGTGACGACAGGACTTCACCATCAAATCCAAGCTTGCAAAGGCTCTGCTGACAACACAATCATACCCCTGTTCGACTTGGAAGTTTTCTACTCGCGTTTCTTTTATCTCAATATTAGCCAAGCGAAGCTGGTTTTTGACCTGAAACAAGAAGCGTGTTTTTTTGCCATTGGCATCTAACAAGTGAAAATTTTGACTCGGCAGAGCAATGGCAAGCGGAATGCCTGGTAACCCTGGGCCGGTTCCTACATCCAACACCGTCGCTACGGGAATTAATGAAGCGATTGCTAAGCTATCAGACAGATGCCGAGTCACCATAGCAATAGGGTCGCGAACGGCCGTCAAATTGTAGGCACGATTCCAACGACACATCAGCTCGATATAAGTCACAAGGTCAGCTTGTTGGTCTAGGGATAACACAAGGTCAAGTTGAGCCAGCTCGCGCCCGAGTTGCAGCGCTATGGCGTCACGCATTAGAGGCTTTTTTCATCCCATCCTTACGTTTGATGTAAACCAGCAACAGCGATAACGCCGCAGGAGTGACCCCAGAAATACGACCTGCTCTAGCGATGGTTGACGGTCTGGCAGACGTTAACTTTTGTTGAATTTCGTTAGATAGTCCTCTGACATTTGCGAAGTCAATATCATCAGGAATAACAACCGATTCTTGTCGGTGCAGCTTGGCAATGTCTTCTGCTTGACGATCAATGTATCCAGCGTACTTAATCTGAGTGGCCACTTGATCTGCAGCATGCTCGGTTGACACACAAGGCTCTCCGGACAGCGCTGCAACATCGTTATATTCAAGCTCTGGCCGCCGCAATAAGTCAGCTAGTGAGTACTCACGTACGAGCGGCTTCTTTATTTTTCCCTCCAATTGTTCTGCCTGAGCAGAACCTGGTTGGATGTACGTGGTCTCTAAACGCTGTAATTCTTCTTCGATGGACGCTTTTCGATTTGTAAAGGTGGCCCACTGGTCATTGGAAATGAGACCTAAATCCCGTCCGGTCTCGGTTAACCTTAAATCAGCATTATCCTCCCTGAGCAGCAACCGGTATTCGGCACGTGACGTAAACATTCGGTAAGGCTCCTGAGTGCCCAGGGTGACCAAATCATCAACCAACACGCCTAAATACGCCTCGTCGCGCCCGGGCTCCCAAGCCGGTTGTGCCACTGCCTGTCTGGCAGCATTGATACCAGCGAGCAACCCTTGAGCTGCAGCTTCCTCGTATCCCGTCGTACCGTTAATCTGGCCAGCAAAGAATAGACCTTCGATTTCACGAGTTTCTAAGGAATGCTTCAAATCCCGAGGATCAAAATAATCATATTCAATAGCATATCCCGCACGAGTAATGTGCGCTGATTCCATTCCCTTGATTGATCGAACAAGGCTGACCTGCACATCAAAAGGTAAACTTGTGGAAATACCATTAGGGTACAGCTCAGTCGTCGTTAACCCCTCTGGCTCTAAAAAAATCTGATGAGAATCTTTATCCGCAAAGCGGTGGATTTTATCTTCAATACTTGGGCAGTAACGCGGGCCGTTGCCTTCAATAACCCCCGAAAATAATGGCGACCTATCGAGGCCCTGCCGAATTATCTCGTGCGTTTGAACGTTAGTTTCAGTCATCCAACAACACACTTGTTGTGGGTGCTGACGTCGATCGCCATACAGCGCCATAACAGGCCGGGGCTCGTCACCCCACTGCTCTTGCATTACTGAGAAATTGACAGTTCTTGAGTCGATTCGTGGTGGGGTACCTGTTTTTAAACGACCCACCCGAGGGCACAGCTCTCGCAAACGATCTGCAAGACCGATTGAAGCAGCGTCTCCCGCACGACCACCTTCTTGCCGAGACATTCCAGTATGCAACTGCCCCCGCAAAAAAGTTCCTGCGGTTAGAACAACCGTGCGCCCTTTAAAATTGAGCCCATTACGGGTGACTGCCCCTGAAATCCGCTGACCGTCCAGCATTAAATCTTCGACTGAATCCTGAAAAACATCGAGATTGGGCTGATTAAGAAGCATTTCTCTAATAAAGTTTCGATAGAGCACGCGATCTGATTGCGCACGGGTAGCGCGAACAGCAGGCCCTTTTCGACGATTTAATACTCTGAACTGGATACCAGAATAATCGGCGGCCCTTGCCATAACACCACCCAGGGCATCGACTTCCCTCACTAGATGACTCTTACCAATGCCACCGATAGCTGGGTTGCAAGACATTTGTCCTAGCGTGTCGATGGCTTGTGTTAACAACAATGTCTTAGCACCCGCGCGTGCTGCCGCAAGAGCAGCCTCAGTACCTGCGTGTCCGCCACCCACCACAATGACGTCATATTGTTGGATTGAACCTGTCACAGCGCGTTGCCTTGTCTTTCACCGATCGCGGAGTATAGAACTCCAGACCTCTGAGGAAAATGGTTGTTATACCAATATTTCTCAAGCTATTAGAAGCCAACCGGACCTGCAAACGCAAAGTCTGTTACTCACAATTAAAGCTTTAGTTACTTAACTATAAATAAGGATATTAAGTAAGTTAGTTACTTTAATATTGTTATTATTAGAGAGCTAATTATCTGTGGGAAAACGCTAAATCTGGCGTAATTACTTACGATAACGAAGGTATAAGTCGTCGGTAAACCCTCAGTGATCAACGGTATATCCAGTGCAGCAATGGTGGATAACAATGCTCTGGTTCAGTGTATGATTTATCAAATAAAGCATCCACAGGCGAGCCAGCCGGTTGTCCACAACGCGCGCCCTTTAGGGTGAGTTGTTGGTTTGAGTTTATCGCTTTGGCCCTTCAAAGTGATTAAAGCTTTGAACTTCCTGAGGATATGTTTTGGAAGAGCTGTGTTGAAGCGTTCGGGGGGGCTAATTTGTCATGATTCAACATAGGCGTTCGTTGGGTTTATTTACCGATGCAAAAACTCGAAAAAATTTCTCCCAGAAGTTCGTCACTCGTTAACAGGCCTGTGATGGTCCCTAAAGTGTCCTGAATTTTTCGCAAGTCTTCGGCAAGAAGCTCTCCGGCACGGTTCGTAAGAAACCGGTTTTTCGCAGCTTCAAGGGAAGAAAAACCCTCGTCTAGCGCGCGCAGATGTCTTTCACGGGCGCTAAAACGATTTTCGGTGTTTTTGTTGATGCCAAGCTCATCAAGAATTCGTTGCTTGAGTTCGGCGATTCCCTGACCGGTATGTACTGATAGAGCCATTACCGTTGATCCATTTATGTCGAAGGGTCCTGGAGTGCGATCGGTTAGGTCAATCTTATTCAGCACCTGTATCGCCCCTGCGTTCCTTTTGGGAGTGGGGTTAGGCGCACTGTCGTCGATTATTTCTAGCAGTATGTCGGCGTGCTTAATGGCGGCTTCGGCCCGTTTTACCCCTTCGATTTCAACGGGGTCGTCAGTTGTCCGTAAACCGGCTGTATCAACAAGTTCAAAAGGTACGCCCTCAATGACAACGGTACGCTTTAAAAGATCCCGGGTTGTGCCAGGAATATTAGTCACTATGGCGATATCCTCTCCCGACAAAGCGTTGAGTAGGCTACTTTTACCGACGTTTGGCTCTCCCGATAAGACAAGTGTTGCGCCGCTTTGTAGGATGGCTCCTTCTCGTGCTTGATTGATGAGAGTGCTGAGCCGTTCCAAAATAGCGTCTATTTTCGTATCAACATTACCTTCCGAAATAAAATCGATTTCCTCCTCGGGAAAATCAAGGGCCGCTTCTACAAATACGCGCAGGCTTGTGATATCTCCTATAATTTTGTGAATTGAGTCAGAGAAAACTCCGCTGATACTGGCTTGGGCTTGCTGAGCTGCTATGGCTGAATCGGCAGCGATCAAATCAGCGATGGCTTCCGCTTGTATCAGGTCGATACGACCATTAAGAAAGGCTCTTTCAGAAAATTCACCAGGGTTTGCGTGGCGGGCGCCCAGTTCTAGGCACCGTTGCAATACGAGATTCAGTACGACAGGACCACCGTGGCCCTGCAGTTCTACACAATCTTCACCGGTGAATGATTTTGGCCCGTTAAACCCAATAACAAGGCCATCATCAATAACATCGCCTTGGGCATTAAAAAATTTGGAGTAATGGGCAAAACGGTTGTTTATACCTTCACGCTGCGTGATGCATAACGCTATTTCTACAGCTTTTGATCCAGACAGTCGCACAACCCCGACACCGCCTTGACCAGCAGCGGTTGCAACGGCAGCGATTGTCTCTACGTGAATCACGCTATGGGGTGTAGTTTAAACGCTGGCTTATCAGCTTGTTTCTCGCTCGATTTGCCGTGTTATATAATATTGCTGGGCCATTGATAGCAGGTTATTCACTACCCAGTACAAAACCAGGCCAGCAGGGAACCAAAGGAAAAAGAAAGTAAACACCACGGGAAGCCATTGCATAAGCTTAGCCTGCATGGGATCCGGTGGTGGTGGATTAAGCTTCTGCATGAAGAACATGGACGCGCCCATCATTAAAGGCAATACGAAGTAGGGGTCCATGACCGCTAGGTCTTTAATCCATAAAGCGAAGGGGGCTTGGCGCAGCTCAACAGACTCCATTAGAACCCAATACAGCGCAATGAAGACTGGCATTTGCACAAGGATAGGAAGACAGCCGCCCATTGGATTAATTTTTTCTTTCTTGTACAGCTCCATCATTGCCTGTGATTGTTTTTGCTTATCGGTGGCATATTGCTCTCTAATCGCCAACATCTTGGGCTGCGCTTTTCGCATCTTTGCCATCGAGCGATAGCTAGCCGCAGACAATTTGAAGAATGCGGATTTTATGAGCACGGTCAGCAGAATAATGGCAATGCCCCAGTTAATAACAACAGATTGTATTTGGGTGAGCAGCCAAAATAGCGGCTTACCGATCCACCAAAGCCAGCCATAATCAACGACTAATTCAAGGTGTGGTGCCAATTCAGCTAGTGCGTATTGGTCTTTAGGGCCCGCATAGAATTGTGTTGTCCAATTATTGGTTTGTCCGGGGCCAACCCTTAAGGGCTCACTGGTAAACCCTGCGATATTAAATCCGTCACGCGTTTTTCTTGTGGAGTAGGTATGGGTGTTATCGGCGTTTGGCACCAAAGCAGCCGTGAAGTAATGTTGCAACATGGCAATCCAGCCGCCGGCTTGTTGCGTCTTCCAAGGATCGTCCGCGATATCTGAAAAGGTAAATTTCTCATAGCGGCTGTCAGGTGTTGTTGTTGCTGCGCCCAAGAAAGGTTGCATTCCAAAACCGCTGGTATCTGCATTTGGCGCTGGGGAATTATCGCGTTTTAGTTGTGCAAAAGGGATGGACTGCCAAGCCGCATCGCTGTTGTTAACGATATGGTAGCTGACGTCGATGGTGTAACTGCTTGGAGTAACGGTGAAGTGTTTTTCCACCGTTACGTTAGGCGCTGTGTCTCTTGCCGTTAAAACAATCGTTTTTGGGGCGCTGGTTGCGCTGTAGGATCGTTCATTAACGTCGTAAATGGCCCTGCCGTTTGTATCGGTACCATCGGGTCCAATTAAGCCCGATTGCATGATGTAAGTTCGCTGTGCGCTTTGCTCAAGCAGTACCAGGGGTGTATCGGGGTCTTCAATACGCTCGGGAAACTTTAGAAGGCCGGTCTCAATGATGTCACCGCCTTGCAAGTCCACCACGATCTCCAGTACATCACTGGTGATGACAACAATATTTCTAGCATTAGCGGTTGAAGAAGCGGCGTTTTCCTGAGCTGACAGGCTAGGTAGAACTGTGGGTACGTCATCTGACTCTATGGTTGGATCGGCGACCGTTGGCGTATCTCCGGCATCTACTGTTGATTGCTGGGTTGCGGGCACCCCCCGCTCAAACGTGTCTGCAAGTCGAAATCGCTCTTCTTGCGTGCTAACGACACGCTGGTCTTTAAAAGTAGCCCATTCGCTCAATAACATAAAAGAAAGAGCTGCCGACGCGGCGATGAGTAAATAACGTTGTATGTCCATGATTTCTTCTGGGTTAGTTCATAATGGCAGCGTGTAACAGCTGGTGGGGCTTAAATTTCATTTTAGTCAATTGGCACCGGATCATACCCGCCTTCGCACCATGGATGACAGCGGCTTAATCTTCGAAGACCTAGCCAGCTGCCTTTGAGTATGCCGTAGCGTGCTATGGCTTCTTCTGTGTAGTGAGAGCAAGTTGGCTCAAATCGGCACGCTCGTCCTATCCACGGGCTGAGTATAAGTCGGTAGAGATGTATAAATTTGATGGCGGTGTACTTCAGCCCCTCGCCCAGCTTTTTAACACTGTTCAGCTTCACCGGTTGTTACTCCGTTGTTGTGGAGCATCAATTTTTTTCCATAACGTCGAGAGAAGTGTTCTTAGTTCAGCGTTGCTAAGGTCTGCTAAGTTCTTTTTGGCGAGGAAAACAACATCGCGAGGATGTGCAGAGGAGTGGCAACGGAAAAACTCTCGGGTTATGCGTTTTACCCGGTTTCGTTGAACCGCAAGGCGCACATGCTTCTTCGCAACCACCATTCCTAATCTCGAATTTTTTGCGTTAGGAATTGACAATAAAAGGGCGTGCTTCGACCCCGCCCGTAAATCGCAGTTATCGAAAACGGCCTTATAATCAGCAGCACACAAAAGGCGATCTGCGTGTGGGAAGCTCTGGGTATCCTCGTTCATTGAGGCGGCAGCCGTAAGATTAGCTGCGCCGGAGGCGCGGGATTAACAGGCTAGTTTTTTGCGTCCGCGGGCGCGACGTCGAGCGATGACCTGTCGACCGCTTTTAGTTGCCATCCTAGAACGGAAGCCGTGGGTGCGTTTGCGTTTGAGGACGCTGGGTTGGAATGTGCGCTTCATGGCTATTTGCCTGAGTCGGTAGTTGAAAGGGCGCGGAGTATACTTTGGCGCAAGCAGAGGGGCAAGCCTCAATAAAATGTTGTCTGCGCCTACCAAACATTGAAAAAAAACTTATTGTATTTGGGTGTAAGCACTTACCAACCGCCTTGGTATGCAGGCGCGTGTTATTTATGGTCTGGCGCACGAATTTTGATGTTGTCGTGTCATAAGAAAACAATGTTGATAACAGGTTACACACAGCCAATGGGTTCTCTGCGGGTTGCTTTTCCTTGTGGGACAGGATAGACAAAAAAAAACTATAAGACACTGATTAATAACAAAAAAAAATAGTTTGATCGGTGTGTTTTTTTGTGGATAACTAGTGGCTTAGATCTTGGTTCAGGCGCAATAACCGGATCAGTGGGCCGCCATTACAGACATTTTGGTTAAATACCGGTGGGGACACGGCGGTGACTGTGTATAACTCTATAATAAAACAGACTTTTCTGGCCTGGAGAGTCACTCGATCGCTTTTTACCTGGTGTGGTAGAGGGTAAATTTTCGGAGCAGCGTGTGTCGTTAAGAGCAATTAGCACAGA